>JBFZBV010000001.1:0-6302 GCA_041308285.1 Planctomycetota bacterium
TTATCTCTATCACGACCATGCCGCCCTTGAGATAGGTCTGCACCATGAGCTCTCCGCCGTCCGGCATGGCGGTCTCCGCGTTCTTGACGAGGTTGATAACCGAGTTGCGGATTTGCTCGAAATCGAAGTGGAAGAAGGGGATTGAGTAGTCGAGGTTCTTGCGTATCTGTATGTTGAGGGCCTTCGCCTCGGGCTCGACGAACATGAGAAGGCCGTCCAGGAGGCTGTTTATGTTGCCCGGCTTCTTGTCCGGCTCCCTTTCCCTGAAGAAGTGAAGGAACTTCTCGAGGATGTCCTCCAGCCTTTTCGACTCCTCGATGAGTATTTGGGTGCGCTTGAGAATCCTGACCTCCCTTTGCGTAAGCTCCTGGACGGATTCGAGCTCCTCGCACAGGATCTGGAGGTTCATCGACATCGTGCTGAGAGGGTTTTTTATCTCGTGCGCGAGGCCTGCCGCCATTGCGGCGATTTGCCTGAAGGCTTCGGACTCCTCGACCATGATACGCCTCACGGGCCCAGGCTCGAGAGGGCGGCTGCCGCGATGGCGGGCTTCGCCCGGCCCCCTTGACGCGCCTGCGGGACAAGATGCGTATTCTATCATTGCGGATGACAAATTGGCAGGTTCGAGGCTCGAGAGGGACGGCAGCATGGTCATTTTGGCAATGCGCAGCGCGGGCCGGGAGGGGCCGATTGGCTCTTGAAAACGGAACTGGTTGATTTTCCAAGGGTTGCGTTGCCGTCCTCGAGGGGGCACGGGTTTTGCTTATTTAAAGCCGTCAAAACCGGCTTTTAAGGAAACAACCATGGCTCTGAAGTCCAAGAAAATCATAGGCATCGACCTGGGAACGACTTTTTCCGTCGTCGCCGTCATGGAAGGCGGCACCCCGGTCGTCATCACGAATCCCGAGGGCAGCCGGACCACGCCTTCGGTGGTGGCTTTCACCGACACCGGAGAGCGCCTGGTCGGCATCCAGGCCAAGCGCCAGGCCGTCACGAATCCGGCGAACACGATATTCTCGATAAAGCGCTTCATGGGCCGCAGGCATCACGAGGTCGCGAACGAGGAGAGGATGATTCCGTACAAGATAGTCGGCGGCCAGGACGAGCTCGTGAAGGTCGGGATCCGCGGCAAGGAATACACGCCCCCTGAAATCTCGGCCATGATTCTCCAGAATCTCAAGGAGACGGCCGAGAACTATCTCGGCGAGAAGGTCGAAAGGGCCGTCGTTACCGTCCCGGCCTACTTCAACGACTCCCAGCGCCAGGCGACGAAGGACGCGGGCCAGATTGCGGGGCTCAAGGTGGAGAGGATTATCAACGAGCCCACCGCCTCGGCGCTCGCCTACGGCCTCGACAAGAAGAAGGCGGACGAGAAAATCGCCGTCTTCGACCTCGGCGGAGGCACCTTCGACATCTCGATACTCGAGGTGGGAGACAACGTGTTCGAGGTGCTCTCGACGAACGGGGACACCCACCTCGGCGGGGACGACATCGACGAAGTCCTCATCAACCACGTAGCGGACGACTTCAAGAAACAGCAGGGGATTGACCTGAGAAAAGACCAGATGGCCCTCCAGAGGCTCAAGGAGGCCTGCGAAAAGGCCAAGTGCGAGCTTTCGACCTCCATACAGACGACCATCAACCTGCCCTTCATCACCGCGGACCAGGCGGGGCCCAAGCACCTGCAGATGAACCTGTCCCGCGCCAAGTTCGAGCAGCTTGCCGAGCATCTCTTCGAGAGGACCCGGGGCCCCTGCGAGAAGGCCCTCGCCGACGCGAAGCTCAAGCCGGCCGAAATCAACGAGGTCGTGCTCGTCGGCGGGTCCACGAGAATCCCGGCCGTCCAGGCCATGGTGAAGGAAATCTTCGGCAAGGAAGGCAACAAGTCGGTGAACCCCGACGAGGCGGTCGCTGTCGGAGCCGCAATCCAGGGCGGCGTCCTCGCAGGCGAGGTGAGCGACCTCCTGCTCCTCGACGTCACGCCCCTTACGCTGGGAATCGAGACGCTGGGCGGCGTGCGCACCCCTCTAATCGAGAGGAACACCACGATTCCGGTCACGAAGAAGGAGGTCTTCTCGACCGCCGACGACGGGCAGACGGCAGTGGACATCCACGTGCTCCAGGGCGAGAGGGAGATGGCCGTGGACAACAGGACCCTCGGCCGCTTCCGGCTCGACGGCCTGCCTCCCTCTCCGAGGGGCGTGCCGCAGATTGAGGTCTCGTTCACGATTGACGCCAACGGCATACTCAACGTCAGCGCCAAGGACCTCGGGACCGGGAAGGAGCAGTCCATAACAATCCAGTCCGACTCCGGCCTCACGAAGGACGACATCGAGAGGTTCAAGAAGGACGCCGAGGCCCACTCCGAGGACGACAAGAAGAAGAAGGCGGTGATTGACGCGAAGAACATGGCGAACCACATGGTCTACACCACCGCCAAGGCGCTCAGGGAGCACGGGTCCAAGATACCCGAGGCGGAACGGTCGGCCATAGAGGCAGCAAGCAGGAAGGTTGAGGACGCAGCCCGCGGGGAGGACCCCTCGGCCATCAAGAAGGCCATGGAGGATCTGAGCAGGGCCTCGCAGAAGATGGGCGAGATACTCTACCAGGAGGCGTCGAAGAAGCAGCATGCCGGAGCCGGCCCCCAGCCGGGACCGGGACCGGGGCCGGCGCCGGGCCAGGCCGGGCCGGGCCAGAAGAAAGGCGGGGACGAGGTCATAGACGCGGACTTCGAGGTGAAGGAATAATCGATGCGGCGGGCCGGGGCCGAATCCGGTTCCCGGCCCGCCCTTCCTCATGCCCTAGTAGACGTACGAGCTTCCGCCGATGAACTCCCGCAGAAGGGACTTCGGCGGAACGGCCGAATGATCCTCCGCTGCGCGGAATCCCGAGAGCATCCTCTGCACCCTCGACGCGCGGATGAAGGCGTCGGCCGTCTCCTTCTGACCCCTGAATTCCTCGATGAACGCGGGGAACTCCCGCGCCAGCAGGTGCTTCAGCACGGGTATCTCGTACGGGAGGGCGCTGTTCACGATGAAATCGGCGTCGTGGACGAACGGGATGATGTGCTTCATCTCTCCGCGACGCACGTAGTGCCAGTGCATGAGCGTCTTTCTCGGGTCGTACGACCTCTGGAGCCTGTCCCGCACCATCCTCCTCAGGAGCCTTATGTCGGCCCAGCGGACGAACTCGTTGTCCGCCGTCCTAATCTGCTCGAACGTCTCGATGTAGACGCTGAATTTCCCGCCGGCGGGCACCGCCTCGGACAGCTGGTCGTAAAGCCCGTGGAGGCAGTCGAGGAGCAGGATTTCGTTCTCCCCGAGGCGGACGGGCAGCGTCCGCTCAATCCGCCGCCCGCTCTTGAAGTCGTACAGGGGCGACTGGATTTCCCGCCCCTCGACAAGGTCGCCAATGTGGCGGCTCAGCAGGCCCATGTCGAGCGCCTCAGGCGTCTCGTAGTCGTAGTCCCCGAGCGAATCCCGCGGGTGGAGATTGATGTCGAAGTAGTAGTTGTCGACGTTCAGAGCCCTGAGCCCAATCCCGGCCGCCTCCAGCCTCTCGCAGAGCTTCATCGTCGTCGTGGTCTTGCCCGAGCTTGACGGGCCCGCGACAATCACCGTCCTTATCCGACCACTCCCGGCGGTTATCTCCTCCGCCGCCCGGTCAATCTGGTCCTCGTACCGCTTCTCCGAGCCCGCGACCAGCTCGGGGAATCCGCCGGAATCCATGAGCGCGTTCATCTTCCCGGCCGTGTCCACCCCGTGGTCGACGTTCCATATGAAATCCCGCCACAGGATCCGGTAGGGGATGGGGTCGCGCGCCCTCCCCGGGCCGGTGCGCACTTCGCGCCTGGCCTGCGCCCTCTTGAACCGGTAGATTATATAGCGCTTCGCCGTCTGCGCGTGGCCTTCGCGTATGAGCGTATCCTCCACGACGTCCTGGATGTCCTCGACCGTCGGGGGCGATTCGGTGGAATAGGCCTGGAGGAGCACGGCCACGACCTTGCCGCAGATGTCTTCGGCCAGGGGCCTGTCGTGGACTCCCATGGAGGCGAAGGCCTTGTAGACGGCCACCGTGATTTTCCCGGCGTCGAAAGGCACGACGGAGCCGTCGCGCTTGACTATGCACCCGATTTCCCGCATGCGTTCAAGGTGCGGGCGCCGGGACGGGCCTCCTACCTGCCCATCTGGAGCGCCTCGCACTTCCAAAGCCCGTCCTTGCGGACGAGTCTGAGCTTCATGGCGAGCTTCATCTTCTCGCCGCCCATCGGGACCACGACCGAAACGGCGGCTTCCGCGGACTCGCCCTTCTCCTCGACGGAGTCGATGGAGAATTCCGCGGACTTGAGCATCGCGGCCTGGCTCTTCAGCTGGGCGGCGAAATCCGGACTCCCCGTCAGCCGATCCCGCATCGGGCCGGCCGAGAGAGCGAGCAGCCTTTCCGCGTCGCCGGATTTCACCGCCTCTATCAGCGCGTTGACGGCCCCCCTGGCAATCGAGCAGGGATCCGCGGCGCTCCCGCCGTGCATCTCGGCCTTCCCGAAATCCTCGAGCCTTGCCGGGTGGACGCCGTCCCCCTTGCCCATGGCGGCAACGTCGCCCACGCAGGTTATCACGAACCTCTCGCGCCTCAGGTATTTCCGGGCGAGATCGCGGACCGCGCCGATGTCGACCCGCCGGAACGACTCCTGCAGGCGGCGGTGGTATCCGAGGTCAATCCCGTTGGCCTCGAGGTCCGCGAAGGCGTCTGCCGTGTCGCTTCCCCTGCCGAAAGTCATCCTCATCGACGCTTCGGTGCCGCGCATGGCCTCGGCCATCTCCTCCTCCGTGGGCCCGGACTCGGCCAGCTTGCGCGCCTCGTCCAGCGCAAGGCCGATTCCGAAAGGCACCGAGGGGCATTTCGTCTGGAAGGATATGATTACCGGGGAGTCGTTGGACCACGAAAGGGACATTTGCGCGTGGGCGCCGTACGACAGGCCGTGGACGGACCTCACAGTATTGAATATCCGCTTGCTGAGGATGAACGAGAGAACCCTGAGCCCGGCCTCGTCGGCGTTGCCCCTCGGAACCCCTAGCACGCCGATCTGGACGTAGCCCTGGTTGAGAGCCATGTGCCTCAGGTGGACGCCCGGCCTGCAATCGGAGGGATTGTTCCTGTCGGCGGCCGGGACGTAGGGCTTCGCCTGCGCTTCCCCGAACCTGCCGAGGGCGCGGTCGAGCTTCGCGAGCGAGTCCCGCGGGTCGAGGTCGCACGAAACGGCCAGGATTATCCTGGACGGATCTATGCGGTTTCCAATCTCGGACTGAACCTGGTCCAGCGTCAGGGCGTCGAGGCTCTCCCTCGTCGGCTTGCGGCTGGACTTGATTGGCCCCAGCGTCATTTCCGAGAAGAGCCGGGTCGATGCGGCGTGCGCGTTTATGTCCTCGTTGTCGAGATTCGCCTTCATCGCGTTCCTGGCCCTTTCGAATACGGCCGGATTGAACCTGGGGCGCGTGAGGATGTCGCCGAAGATCGACAGCGCCGCGTCGAAGTCCGAAGGGAAGGCCTCGAGCGTCACCCTGTGGCACGTCGCGTCGGCTTCCACCGAAAGCTCGGCCGCGAGATCCTCGATCCTCTTCTTGATTTCAGCGCTGTCCGACGAGGGCGTTCCCGCCTCCGACCAGAGTCCCGCCGCGAGAGACGACAGGCCCGCCCGGGCGTCGGAGTCCTCGTTCCCGCCTCCCAGGACGGAAGCCGAGAACCTTACAATCGGCGAGCCGGGATCCCTGACGAGGAAGACCCTCATGCCGTTCGAAAGGACGCTGCGCGACTCGGACGCGGATGGTATGACGAACGGCCTCTCCACGAACTTGATGTCGGTCCAGGAGGCCGGGATGCCGGGGGTGCCGGGTTTCGGATTCTCCGCGGGAGGCTCGGGCCTGTGGGGCACCGCGTCCGGGGGAGGGGTACGCTGGGCGTAGACCGCGACGACGGAGTTCTCCCTCGAGAGGAAGGCCTGCGCGGACGCGCGGACCGCCGCGGGGTCGATGGTCTTGGCCATGTCCAGCATCCTGTCGACGTCGCGCCACGAACCGGTCGTTTCCCGCCTGAGAATCATGAATCCAAGGCCCATCTCGCTCTTCGCCGCCCCCAGGACGTCCGCCCTGTATTTCCTCCTGATTCTGTCCATCTCCTCGCGCGGCAGATCCTGCTCCCTGAGGTTGCGGACGGCGGCGAGTATTTCCGCCTCGGCCAGAAGCCCGTCGTCGTCGCTCGCGAGTTCCACCCTGATTGAGAGTTCCCCGCCGTATTTCCTGGGGTCA
>JBFZBV010000002.1:0-4381 GCA_041308285.1 Planctomycetota bacterium
CTTCCGCTTCTCCCCCGAGAAGGTCTGGTGGCAGTGCCCGGTCGTGGTGGGGGCCGGAAGCGAGGAATCGGTCACCGAAATACTCTGGGACATGACGGACGGCCTGTACCCGGCCAAGGACGAGGACGGGGATTCGGTCCGCCTCGACCCGGAGGCAGTCCTGGACGCCGTGTCTTCATTCGACCCTCTCGTTCATTTCACTTCGATTGAGACCCTTTTCGCGTCCATGCTGGATTCCGGCGCGCTGAACCAGGGATTGCTCGCGAATCTGCTCGCATTTCCCGAAAACCAGGGCATTTCGCATCCGCCCCTGCAGGGCGGGGAATTCCCGCGCGTCCTGACGGACAGCGCCGAGGGGGTCGTGAACGCCGTCGATCCGTATTCCCCTCAGGACCCCGAGTGGAGGTTCTGGCTGGCGGCGTCGGAGGGCAATTCCTCGAACGGGGCGAACGGATACAACTCCCGCCGGTACTTCCGCTTCTCGGTCGATCAGACGTGCGACGTCGGGATAAGGCTGGAGATTGCCGGATCGGGAATTCCCCCGGAGGACCTGGACTTGTACGTCCTGGATTCCTCGCACGGGGAAATCGCGTCCTCAGCCACTTTCGCCGCGGTGGAGAGCATAGGAATGACTTGCCAGCCCGGGAGGAACTACTTCCTGGAAGTGCGCGGGTTCAAGGTCCTCGGGGCCCACGTGCTGAGCCTCAGCAGCGCGCGATTCAGGATTGTGCTGACGAAGGAGGCCCCGTGAGACCGCTGGCCGCCGCGGCAGCCCTGATTGCATTCTCATCCTCCATAGCGCCGGACGCGCGGACGGTTGCGCCCGTTGCGATGTCCCGCGCATGCGGAAAGATTGGCCCGTCCCTGAACCTGAAGGTGGATGTGCTCAATCCCGGCGGCCCGGGGATCGCCGCGGTGATAGCCGTCAAGGCCGCGGCGGGTTTCGACGCGGGCGAAACCAGGTTCACCCTCATGCCGCCCGAAGGGTGGGCAGCGTCCCGCGGGGACGGGGAATGGTCCGAAACGCTCGCTGCCGGGTGCGTGGCCGGGAGGGAGATTGTGCTCGCCCCGCGGAGCGGATGCCGGGGCGGCGTCGTGGCGGTCCGGGCGGAGGTCGGGGGCCAGCCCGTGGCGTGCGAGGCCAGGGCCGCGATTGGGACCCCGGCTCCGGCCGCGGATTCCCCGACGGGAACGGATCTTGCAGGACGCCCGGCGCTGTTCACCGCTGTTCCGGGTCCGGCGAAATAGCGGAGCCGCGGCGGCCGCGCCGGCTCGTCAGCGGAGCCTCTGCTCCGAGCAGAGCTCGTAGAGGCCGCCCTCCACCTTCCTGATTTTGCCCATCTCCTCGAGCTTGTCCCAGACCTCCGCCGGGAAGGCGTTCGGGGGCCTTATCGCCACGATGCCCGAACTCTTCCCGCCGCTCAGCGGGCCGCGGTTGATGCCGGACTCGGCGTCGAGGCGCGTGAGCTTGAGGCGCTTCTTGAATGCGAGGATCGCGCGCTTGAGGTTCTCGGGACTGAGGAGGTCGCCATGCGTTTCGTCGGCCATTCCGTCCTCCACGGCCCGGGCATGCGGGCCGGACAGCGCCGCGGCGCCCCCGGGGCCATCCCGGGCGGCCCGCCGGCTACGACAGGTCCTTGATTCTATGCTTCTTGTACAGGTGGCGGAACTGGTCGTAGGTGATGCCGAGGGATTCCGCGGCCTTCTTCTGGTTGTATTTCTCCGCGGCCAGGGCATCGAGAACCATCTTCTTCTCGAAGGAGTCGACCTTTTCCGGCAGGCTGGAGCCTCCGTACGGGGCTTCGGCCGCGTCCGCCGGGATTTCCTCGGCTCCGATTTCAGGGGATTTCGACGAGCACAGGAGGCGCTCGACGAGGTTCCTAAGCTCGCGGATGTTGCCGGGCCACCTGCATCTCTTCATCTTCTCCATGGCTGCCGGGGAGAAGAGCTTGCGGTGTATGTGGGGCACCTCCTCCGTGAACTTGCGGGTGAAATGCTCGATGAGCGGCTCGATGTCCTCCGGCCTGTCGCGCAGGGGCGGGACCGACACGGTTTCGAAAGTCAGCCGGTCGTACAGGTCCGCCCTGAACCTGCCCTCGGAAATCCTCTCGGCCATGTCGGTGTTCGTGGCCGCGATGACCCTGACGTCCACCTTGAGCAGCTCGGTTCCGCCGAGGCGTTCGAACTCCTGGTACTCGATTATCCGCAGGATTTTCTCCTGGAACTCGACCGGCATGTTCCCGATTTCGTCCAGGAACAGGGTACCCCGGTCGGCGAGCTCGAATCTGCCGGGTTTCCTGGCGTGGGCGCCCGTGAAGGCCCCCTTCTCGTGGCCGAAGAGCTCGGATGCGAGGAGTTCGCCGTTGAAAGCCGCGCAGTTAATCGTGACGAAAGGCGCGGCCGCCCTGTCGCCCATGTAGTGTATCGCCCCGGCGACAATCTCCTTGCCCGTGCCGCGTTCGCCCACTATCAATACCGGCCTCGGGATGAAGGCGAGCTCTTCCGCCTTCCTCATCATGCCCCGGAATGCCTCCGAAACGCCCACGGGCTCGTATCGCGACTTGAAGAACTCATGGTAGTACCTGAGGTTGCTCTTGAGCATGGTCACGGTCTTCTGCAGGGAGGAGTTCTCCTCGACCGCGTCCTTGAGGCTCAATATGCTCTTCATCGAGATTTCGATTTTCCTGCCGGAGTAGGGCGACCGCTCTATCACGTCGACCGCGCCTGCCTTGTGGAGACTCTCGCCGAACTCCTCGTCCTGCATCGCCGTCACGGCGATTACCGGCAGGTCGGGCCTCGCCTTCTTCGCCGCCCTGACGGAGTTCAGCGCCTCGGCCTCGTCCGTCTCGGAGGAGACGCTCAGGAGGAGAAGGGAGAAGTCGTCGGGCCTTTCCCGCAGGGTCTCGATGCAGTCCTCCATGCTGGATTTGGTGAGCACTTCGAAGCCGCTCTCCCGCAGTATGCTCGACAGGAGCACCCTCACCTGTTCCTCGGGATCGACAAGGAGAATCCTGTTCATGAAACCCTTCTGACTGCCGCTCCGGCCGGCGCCGCCGGCGCCGAAGCGCGGCATGCCCCGACGCCGGAATTCTACATCATGCCGTTCGCAAATACAGGGGTCGCCCGGCTTCGGCAGGCCGCTGCGGCCGGGCTAGGCTCCGGGCGCCCTTCCGGGGCCGGCCCCGGTCTTGTTCTTGTCGAGGGTCTCCCTGACGGTCTCGGTGAGCTGCTTCACGTTGTAGGGCTTCGGCAGGAGCACGGCCTTCCCCGTGGCGAGGAGCTTCTTGGCAGCGGATGCGAAGCCGGTGGAGATTATGAAGAACGCGTCCGGCTTGATGGCGAGGATTTTCCCGAACGCCTCCTCCCCGCTCATTACCGGCATGACGAGATCGAGGATGATGATGTCGATTTCCGACTTCCTGGCCTCGCATATGGCGACGGCGTCGAGGCCGTTCTCGGCTTCGATTACCTTGTACCCCTGCTTCGTCAGCGCCAGGTTCGTGAACTTGCGTATCGTCTTCTCGTCGTCCACTATGAGGACGGTCTCCGATCCCGAGGTGGGCCTCTTCTTGGGCGGCGCCGCGACGAGCCGCGTCGTGTTCCTCACGGGCAGTATGAGAGTGAAGGTCGCCCCTTCCCCGAGCTTCGTGTGCAGGTTTATGTATCCCCCGTACTTCTTGACGAGGGAGTAGGTGACCGACAGACCCAGTCCGGAGGCGGTGCGCTTCTTCTTCGTGCTGAAGAACGGCTCGAAGATTTTTATCTCGTCCTCCGGCGCGATGCCCGGGCCGGTGTCCTGCACCGAAATCCCGACGTACGGAAGGCTCAGGTCGGCGTTCGGGGCGAGTTCCGCGATTTCCGCCTTGCTCATGTTCCTCGCCCCCACGGTGAGGGTCCCCCCCTCGGGCATCACGTCCCGCGCGTTTATGCAGAGGTTCATGAGCATGTGCTGTATGTGCCCGGGATTGCACCTCAGGCTCCTCAGGTCCGGGCTGATTTTACGGACGATTCTAATCGTATTGGGAATCGACCGCTCGACCAGGGCGAGCGTCTCCTCCATGACTTTCGGCACGTCCACCCTCTGCTGGTTCGATCCGACTTCCGTCGAGGCGAACGTGAGCAGCCTTTCGGTGATTTCCGTTCCCCTCTCGACGCTCTGCTCGATGACATCGAGGCAGGACCTGATTTCCCCCTCCGGGACCACGGTCTTGAGGTAGGAGGTGAAGCCCATGATGCTGGCGAGGAGGTTGTTGAAGTCGTGGGCGATTCCGCCGGCCAGGTTTCCCAGGGATTCCATCTTCTGGGAGTGGTATATCTGCTGTTCGAGCTTCTTCTTCTCCGTGATGTCCTTGGCGACCATGCCGGCCGACACAATCCTTCC
>JBFZBV010000003.1:0-7039 GCA_041308285.1 Planctomycetota bacterium
CATATAGGGACAGCCGATGGGGGCCGGGATGGAGGTGAACATGCGGGCATTCCAGGCGCGGGGTTCGAGACTTGCGGCTCGTGCACGGGCCGTGCCCGAGGAACGAGGGCGCGGCGCGTGCCGAGCCAAATCAACGATTCCGTGCACGACTCTTCATCGCTGCCCCCGGGCCGGAGGCGAAGAGCCCGGATTCTTCGGGCGGCGGGCGACCTGATTCTCCTGGATGTATCGTCGGTCGTTTTCACCGCGGGACCTGCTATCCCGTACTCGTGCTTGTAAGTCATCCACGAGCCCCCACAACCCCGCTCCCGACGACAGCCACGGACGATTCCGCGCGCAACGCACGGCCCGGTGCAGGAAACCGCCGCGAAGAGTCGCTAGAATGTAGCGTTCGGATTCTTGAGTTCTCTTTTTTTATCGGCACTGCTGGAGGAATGCGCATGAGAACTTCGCTTCTGTCGGCCGCATGCATCGCCGCTTGGCTCCTGTGCGGGTGCGCAGACGTCTGCGTGACCACCGGCGTCAAGGCGGACGGGGCCTGGGATCGCAGGCTCGAGTTCAGGATTGACGCGAAGAGCCCCATGGGAGAGGAAGGCGATCTCGCCAAGTCCTTCGACCTCCCCAAGGGCGAAGGCTGGACGGTCAAGGAGGGCGTCGAGGGCAAGAAGAAGGTCTATGCAGCCGAGCGGGCCGGGAAGGCGGGCGAGGCAATCGCTTCCGGTCTCGTGGTCAAGACCAAGAAGGGCGCCGTGGCGCTGTCGACCGAGGCATCGGTGCGCGAGATCTCGCCGGGCCGGTTCGAGTACCGCGAGGTCGTCAAGTGGAAGGGGGAGAAGCCCAAGGAATACCTGAACCCTGATCCGGAGAAGGTCGCCATAATCAAGGCTGCAATCCCGGCGGGCCTTGCCGACGACGCCAGGGCGGCGGAAATCTTCAAGGCCGCTTTCGCGAAATACGTGCGCAGGCTCCTCGGCCCCGGCGACCCCCTCATGGCCCAGCTGCTCCTGCACCCCCGCCTCGGCCTGCGCCGCCTGAAGAAGAACGTGTCCGAGGATCTGTCCGCAATCCTCAAGGGAATGTTCGGAGACAAGATTGCCGAACCCGAGCGCATCAGGATTGCGGGAAAGATCGTCGATGCCCTGGAGCTCGAGAAGACCCAGGAGAAGGCGCAGTCCAAGTCCCCGGGCGGGCCCGGCGGAGAGGGTGGCGCGGCCGAGGACGACGCGGAGTTCGTCCCCCTGACTTTCGTCCTGAAGGTTCCAGGCAGGATCCTGGAATCCGACGGCGAGACAGACCGCGCCGCAAACGAGGTCGTCTGGGACTTCTACGCCCAGTCCGCGATGGTCGAGGACGTGGTCCTCACGGCGACGTTCGAATCGAAACCATAGGCCGCGTTGCGGAGCCCGGGCCGCGGCCGTCAGCCGAGGAGGCGGCGGCCATGCGCGCGAAAGCCATGGACGCCATAGAAAAGGCGGTCTCCCTCGGCCTGACCGACCTCTCGCCCGTCGAGAGGCACCCCTGGCTGGACAATGTAAGGAAGGACCCGGCGTTCCCCGCGCGCATGGAAAAATGGAAGAAGGGGAACAAGTGACGGGGCCGCAGGCCGCTATTTGCGCCTGCGCGAATGCTGGTCCTCGTACAGGGATTTCGGCGTGAGATCCGCCCCCTTGCCGAGACCCTCCGCGAAATCCTCCGGCTCCGTTCCAGCGGCGCGATTGCCCTCGATCCCTGTGAATACCTTGAGATCCGGCCCGGTGCCGATTACGTACCCCCACCCGAACTGGCGGCTTTGGATAATCCCCTTCCCCGTGCTGTTCCAGAATACGCACTGCGTGGCCGTGTGGCCTGCGCCGGAACTCTCGCTGCCGCGGTTCACGGCGTTCCACCCGTCTTCGATTACGCATGAATCCACGAGGTTGGCCATGGCCAGGGCGTGGTGGTATTCGGACGCCGCAGGCAGGCCTATCGGGATTTTGACGTTCAGAAAGGCAATGCTGCCGCTGGACCGGACCCGCAGCCATACGCAGCCCGAACATCCGAAGTCCCAGTTCTGGATGAAATTGTGCCTCCCGTTCAGCCCGATGCAGTCCGCCGTGAGGACCTCGTTGCTCGTCCTGATTTCGAAAAGGTAGCCGTTGCCCCCGCCGCCCCGGTGCCCGGGCTTCGACATCGAACACCTGGATATCGTGATTCTCTTGCTGTCCCTCACGCGGATTCCGCAGGAGAGGAGGTGCGCACCCTTGGCATCGGCCGCTTCGGATGCGAACGACTCGACTTCGCTGACCCAGCAGTCGGCGCATCCGCTGAGCTCGATCACCGCGACCTGGTTCGTCTTCCAGGCCGCCTTGTAGGCTGCGGCGTTCGAAACTCCGATTTTCTCGATTCCGCACTCCCGGATCTGGCCGGTCTCCGCGCAGAGCGCCGCGGCCCAGCGCGTCTTCAGGCCGTACCGGAGCGGCACGTCGAAGGAGACCGTCTTCTTGCGCGCGTCCACCGCGGTGACCGTGCGCCTGAAGAGAGGCCTCCATTTGCCCGACGAGAAGGCCCAGTAATCCTTCATGCCGTGGTCCGTACGGAACTCCTCGGAATTCACCATGCCGACCGCGACCTCGTCGCCTGCCTTGAGGCCGCCGGCCGACTCGAGGACCGCCGAGCAGCTGCGGGCCTTGGCGTCCTCGGCGAGCGGCGTCTGGGAGCCGTGCCGGATTTCCCCTGCAATGGTCAGGTGGGCCTTGCCGTCCATCCCCTCCGCCCGAGTGAACCGGAGCTTTGATTTCCCGGCCCCCTCGCCGCGCAGCACCACCTTGGATCCCCGCACTTCCAGAACGCCGTCTATCCTGTATGTGCCCGCAGGGACCAGCACCACTCCGCCGCCCGATTTGGCCGCCTCGTCGACGGCCGACTGGAACGCGGCCGTGGAATCCTTGACCCCCATCGCGTCCGCGCCGGATCGCTTCACGTCGAAGGTCCTGCCCTTGACCTGAGGAATGGCCGCGCCGTTCCGATACCCCGCGTACGAGAAATCGTGCAGAAAACGGCCCTCAGCGTCCGTGACGGAGGGGTCCCACTTCTCGGGATATAGCGAGCTTCGCCACTCCTCGCCGAGGACCGGAGGCGTAAAAAATCCGGCGAGGACCGCGATGAACGTCGCGACTGCAATTGGCCTGAGCGCGGCCGGTTTCATGACCATGCTCCAGCGAAAGTCCGGACTTGCAAGCGCAGACTTCGCGAATCTTTTTCAGGACTGCCCGCCGGACAGGCGACGCTGCGTATCGAGAAGGCTCTGGGTTTCGCCGAGCCGGGCCAGCCGGAACAACCCTTCGGTCTCCGGGACCGCCAGATCATGCCACCATTGGACATGCCGCCTGGGTATGACGAGGCAATGCCCCTGTGCGAGGGGGTTTATGTCGAGCAGCGATACGGCGGCGTCGTTCTCGTCCACGATGTAGCCGGGCGATTTCCCGGACAGGATTCGGCAGAACACGCACTCGCTCGGGTTCTTGTCGGGCATTTCTTGCTTCTCCTGACGCTGCCGGTCGATTGTCCCACTATAGTCGGCAGCCTGCCGCCTGGCAAGCGGGGGATTATGAGGGTTGGAGGGGTCAACTCTTGACTCTCGACATTCATCGAGAATTCCAGGCTGTAGAGACATTCTCCTGCAATGGCCTGGCCGATAAGAGTGCAGTTCCCGGGCGCGAGTTATCACGTCATTGATCAGCCTGTCGCGCACGGGTATAGTCTCTGTCTTCCGCCCGGTCCGGGAAATGAGGATCTGGGGCATGGAAAACAGCGGCGTCGTCCTGAGCCTGATTGGCATCGCCTATGCAGGCTCGATTCTAGGCCTAATCCTCGGGCCAAAATACTTCTTCGGCGCCCGCCTGGTCTGGAAGGACAGCGAGCCGCCCTGGTTCCTCGGCAAGGTCGTCTACTTCCCACTGCTCGCGGTCGGGTTCCTGGCGGTCGTCCATCTGGCTGCGAACGGGTTCGGAGTCAGGATTTCCCAGATCATCTCTCCCCTGAACGTCTGGGAGACGATTGCGGAAAAATACGACATAGTGCTCCTGATAATATCCTTCGCCTACCTCTCCATTTCGCTCGACCTGAGCGGCTTCTTCGAGTTCTGCTCGTTCAGGATTGTCCTCTACGCCGGCGGGAACGGCCTCTGGCTCATGATACTGCTGTACCTGCTCTGCAGCCTGTACACATTCTTCACCTCCAACGACATAGTCATCATCTCCATGACGCCGATTATCCTCTACATCGGCAAGCACGCGAGGATCAGGAACCTCGTACCGCTCCTCATATCCCAGTTCGTCGCTGCGAACACCCTCTCCATGGGGCTATACATCGGCAGCCCGGCGAACATCGTGCTGGGCGACGCCACCGGAATGACGTTCGTCGACTTCTTCCTTTGGATGATCATACCGGCCGTGGTCGCATGCCTGGTCACGCTCGTCATGATTGTCATCGTCTTCCACTGGCTCCCCATGCGCGGGAACAGCATGCAGTCCGCGTACGAGATTCCCGACAAGGCGCGGGAGGTGAAGTCGTCGCCGGCCATGTGGGTGAAGACAGGCATCTTCGCCGCTTGCATCGTGTTCCTGACAGTCAACTCCTACATCGGAATCGAGCTTTGGCACATATGCATCGCGACCGCCGCCCTGATGCTGGCCTACGACCTGGTCCTGATATGCCGGTCGGGGAGCGGATACCGGCAGTTCGTCGACACGGTCGCTCAGAGGATACCCTGGGCCATAGCGCCGTTCGTATTGTGCTTCTTCGCCATGGTCAAGGCGCTGTCGCGGGCGGGATTCACGGAATTCGCCGCCAGGATCCTCGTGGAGTTCGGGCAGGGCAGCCTGATTAAGCTCTCGATGTTCTGCGGCTTCGTCTCCGCCTTCGCCGTCAACGTCATGAACGACATACCGAGCACGGTCCTGTGGGCGGACATGGTCCCCTATCTGCGCGAAATGCTCACCGATCAGGAGTACAGGGTGGTGATAAATTCGCTCATCGTGGGCCTCCACCCGGGATGCTACATCACAATCATAGGCGCGCTCGCGGGGCTCATGTGGATCACAATCATCAAGAAGTGGCTGACAGGCGAAAATCTCAAGACGCCGACGCCGTTCGACCTCACCTTCTACGGCCTCATCATCGTGTTCCCGGTGGTCTTCTTCACGTGCCTGTCGGTGGTGGCGGTGGTGTCCCTCGCCGTGCGCTGACCTGGCAGTAATAAAGGGGACAGGAGTCAAATCGTCGCAATATCGGGGACAGCATACTCTCATTCAATCATGTGATTCAGCACCGCGTGCGCTGACGGATCCCGCGCCGGTCCGGCACCGCCGGCGCAATCGACCGGGTTTTTTATTCGAGGACAGTATACTATTTATTTCGCGGATACCACTCCGGTTCGGGCATAGCCGTTCGAGATCAAACGGTTCATCCGAGAAGCAGGGCAGGACTCACGTCTTCCTCACTTTCCACCCGCGCTTCTCGAGCTCCGCGGTGATTGAATCCCGGTGGTCGCCCTGTATCTCGATGGTCCCTTTGACTACGGTCCCGCCCGCGCCGCAGCGGGCCTTCAGCTCCCTTGCGAGGGATTCGGTCCCAGCGGCGTCCAGCGGGACCCCGGTGATTGTAGTCACGCCCTTCCCCTTTCTTCCCTTCGTCTCGCGGCCAACGCGGACCACGCCGTCCTGCGGCGGAGGCTCGCCCTTCCGGCCGCAGACGCACTCTTTTACGGCCTTCCCGCACCTCCTGCACATCCTGCCCTGCGAGCCTGACCATACCAGGCGGCCCATGATTTCGTCGTTTCCGGCCATCTATTTAATCTTCCTCCGCCCCTTCCCGGCCTTTCGATTTGCCCTGACTCCACGAAGATGAGTGAGGGATTCCGCGGATGAGTCTGCATCCATGCGAATGAGCTCCTTAATCCCCGCAGGTCGAGCCGCGTGCACTGCCGTCCGAAGCCTGCTCGCCGGACGTGCCCTGCAAATCGTCCGCGGCGATTTCGATGAGGGCGATTTCCGGAGTGGAACAGAACCGGACGCGCGGAACCATTCCGCCCTCCATGCCGATCCCGCGGCTCACGTAGAGGTTGGACCCGAGCTCGGAGTACAGGCCCGCCTCGTATCTTTTTCCGTAGCGGGAGAGCGTGACCAGCGCGCCGTACACCGGCAGCGCCACCTGCCCGCCGTGGGTGTGGCCTGCGCAGTACAGGTCGATCCGGCTTCGCGCCGCAAGGCCGGGGAACAGGTCCGGAGTGTGAAAGAGGAAGAGGACGAGATGACCGTCCGGGGCGGACTGCACAAGCTCGCCGGCGCGGTGGCCGCCTGTAACCGGCAGGCCGGCGAGGAAGACCTTCCCTCCTGCTATCGCGAGGCTGGCCGTTCTCCCGTCAAGTTCCCGCACCCCGGTGCCCTCGAAGAGGCCCGGATCGTCGACGTCGAAGTTGCCCCTCACCGCGAAGGTCGGCGCGATTGCGGAGATGCGCGACATGCAATCCCGGAAAACCGCCAGGCCCGCTTCCGAATTGACCGCGTCGCCCGTGAACACGATGAGGTCCGGTTCCAGCGCGGCGATGGCTTCCGGCAGCCGGCTCTCGAGGCGGGGGCTGGGATCGCAGTGAAGGTCCGAGAAATGGACGATTCGGACCGGTCTCGTTCCCGTCCAGCGGGGGCTATCGATTCGGATGCGGGAGACGGACAGCCGGAAGGGCTCTATGAAGCGGGCGTACGCGGCGCAGAGGGCCCCCATGATTGCCAGGGAGAATACAATCCGCCGAGCCCAGAGATATTTTCGGGAGAGCGTCCCCGTTCCCTTGCGGACCAATCCCAGCGCAATGCGGGCCAGCATGAACGCGGCGGAGACATATACGCCGCCCACGACGGCGAAGAAGAGCAGAATCCGGATCTTATCGGCCATGTGCACCAGGGAAAGGATAGCAGGCGGGGTTCGTGCGCGGCAATAGCGCCTGATGGGTGTCCGGAAAATACCGCCTCGACCGGGTCTCACTCCGGATTCGGCTTCTCCCTTC
>JBFZBV010000004.1:0-12700 GCA_041308285.1 Planctomycetota bacterium
AATCGCCGCGGCAGCAGCGGCTTTCATGTTCGACTCCACGTCATTTCCCTTTCTTCCCGTCGAGGATTGCGACCGCGCGCGATATGCAGGTGTCCTTGCCTGATTGCAGGTCCTTCACATCCGGTTTGACCTCTTCGTGCGGCTTCACGCCGTAGAATTCGATGAGCCCGCCGGGCCCGCACTGGATTGCGCCCCTGCGGCCGCGGCAGGCGTAGTGGAACGTGAACAGGCCGCTCGGGACCGTGCACGCGGACTTCTCGCTGGATGATCCCGCAGTGCCCTGCCCGATGATGACCAGGTCCTGGAGGCCCTTCGGCCGGTCGCGGGACACGCCGAAGTACGCGGCGAACCCCTCGCCTGCGCTGAAGGTTCCGGGATCGATTATCAGGACCGTCCTCAAGTCGGCCGGCCATTCGACCGTCGGCACGCCCCCGCCCCCGTTCCCGCGCACGTCCACGATGAGCCCGCGGATTTTCGCTTCCTTGAACCCGGCAAGCGCCTTGTCGATTTCCGCCTTGCCTCCGTCGCGGCCGTCGAACTTGAGGATGTACAAGTACCCGTACTTCCCGCCCCTTCCCTGCAGCATCCCGAACATGCACCTGCCCTGTTCCTTCATGCCGCCCGGCTCGGGGTAGTCCCCGAGCTTGGGGCAGCGCAGGAGCTGGCCGAACGAGCGGGACAGGTTGGCCACCTGGGTCTTGCCTCCGGGCGCGACGAATCCGACCTTCACCATGGAATCCTTCTGCCCCGAGAGGAGGGTCCACACGGCTGCGTGCCTGGCGGCCCGCTCGCTGGAGACGTACCCGCGGTCCCACCGGGCTTTCGCCACCTTGTCCGCGTACGCCTTCGCGTCCTCGCCGTCCACGGACTTGAGCACCATGCCCGGCCTGACCCCCGCTTTCTCCGCGGAACTGTTCTTATAGACCTTGAGCACGGCAATCGATCCGTCGGAGCACTCGACCAGGCCCGCGCCGGGATTGATCCTCTCGTCCGACGGGTACAGCCGATCCGCGGGGATTGACTTGCACTCTACGTAGGCGTGGCCGTCCTTCAGGCGGCCCAGAGCCTCTGCGCAGATTTTCACGAACTCCTCGTCCGTGCGAGCGGCCGCGACGCGCGGCTCGAATTCCTTCTTCACCGCGGCCCAGTCGATCCCCTTGGCCTCGAAGAGCTCCTTGGGGTACTTGGCGGACAGCTCCTCCCAGAAGAAGACGAAGTCCCCGATGTACGAGGGATTGCCGCCCCCCTTCTCCTCCCCGGCCGAGAGCCCGGCCGGGACAAGCGAAACGGCGATTGCGAAAAGCATAGCCGGCGGCTTCAGCATTCAGACCTCCTCCGGAATGCGCCTCCGGATTGCCCGGTCGCGCGTCCAATCATTATAATGCTCTCAGGCCGGCGGCGGTGCCGCGCGGAATCCGGGGAACACAGCAATGCCCGAGCCCGTCCCCTTCACTACTACGCACCACCTCGTCGCAGCCGTCAAGGGCGGCGAGACCGGCGCTCTCCAGGCCCTTCTGGAGAGGTACTTCTTCGTGGGAAAGACCTGGCTGGAACGCCGGGCGCTCCCCGAGGGCCTCGCGGCGGGCGACATCCTGGGGGAGGTATTCCAGGACTTCCTGTCGAGGCCTGAGATACTGGAGCGCTTCGAGCTCCGCGAGGCGGGGTCGTTCCGGCGCTTCTTCTTCGCGATTCTCAAGAACCGGTTCCTCTATGCGTTCCGCAGGACGGACAGGCGCAAGGCTGCGGTCGAAGCCCTGGCGTCGGAGTCGGAGGGGCTGCGCGAGGCTCCGGACGGGGACGACAACGCAATCTGGCGGATGAACCTCGTGCGCAGGGCGCTCGTGGAATGGACCGGGCGCAACAGGGGAGCCGCAGGCCGGGAGGGCGCAGCGGAGCTGTTCCGGGAGATTTACCTGAACGGCAAGCCGCTGAAGGAGGCGGCCGACTCGGCGGGCCTCACGCTCGACCAGGCCAAGAAGCTGCACGGGAAAGGGAAACGGGAAATAAAAGAGCTGATTCTCGAACTGATACGCCTCGAGGTGGCGGACGACTCGCACTACTTCGAGGAAATCCGCGCCCTGTTCCCGCTCGGCGGGGCGCCGGACCCGTGCTCCTGCCCCGCAGAGGGCCGGCTCAGGGAGTTTCTCGCAGGGACCCTGGCCGGGAAGGACCGCGAGGAAGCGGCGGAGCACGTGGCCTCCTGCCCCTTCTGCCCGCCGCGCCTGCGCGCGCTCGAAAAGGGCAATCGGGCCACGAGTTGACCGCCTAAACCGGGGAATCCCGGCAGTCCGGCCGCGAATGCGTGTCGAAACGCGCGGCACCGGCCGGATTGCAGAGGCATTTGGATTCTGACCGGTGCAATCCGCGCAAGGAAGGGCTATGGACGATTTCAAGGACCTACTCTCAGGGCGCCTGAGCTTCGACGCAGAGGATTCCGAAGGGCCGGAAGAGGAATGCCGGCGCGATGCGCCGCCCTCCGCCGGGCCGGCCGGCCCTCCTGAGGCTTGCTGGGAGGGGGAGTCGAAGTACCGCGTGATTGAAAAAATCGGCGAGGGCGGCGCGGGCGAGGTGCTCCTGGTCGAAGACCGCATCATAGAGCGGACCGTTGCCCTGAAGCGCATCAAGGAGGAGAGAATCGAGAAAGGCGCCCGGGGGGATCTGCTCGGCAGGTTCCTGTTCGAGGCGAGAATCACCGGGAAGCTGGATCATCCCGGCATCGTGCCGGTGCACGAGATTGGGCGGGCCAAGAACGGTATGCCCTACTACACCATGAGGCGCCTCGAGGGGAAGACCCTTGCCGTGGAGATAGACGAGGCCCGCCGGGCGTGGCCGGGGCTCGGCGACCTTGAGCGCGCCCGAATCCGCATGCGCTTCCTGCAGGCATTCATCTCGGCGGCGAACGCGGTGGCCTTCGCGCACTCCCGCGGGGTCATCCACCGCGATCTCAAGCCCTCGAACATCGTCCTGGGCGGGTTCGGGGAGGCCTACGTCATCGACTGGGGCCTGGCCAAGGTCCTCGGCGGAGGCCGGGAGGATGCGCAACCCGCGGGACCCGGGTCTGCCGAGGAGTTTCTGCGCAGGACTTTCGAGGAAATCGAGAACGGCCTGAGCGTATCGGACCTCACGACGATCTCAGGAGTTCTCAAGGGCACGCCCGCATTCATGTCGCCCGAGCAGGCGGCCGGATACGCGGGCGAGCTGGACGAGCGTTCGGACATCTATTCCCTCGGGGCGGTCCTCTACCAGATTCTCGCCTTCGTGCCGCCGGTGGAAGGCGGCAGCGTGCTGGAAGTCCTGTCCAGAATCCAGTCGGGAGACATCGTCCCGCCTGGCCTGCGGGCGCCGGGGTACGGGATTCCAGCGGAGCTCGAGGCGATAGCGATGAAGGCGCTTTCGCTCCGGCGGGGCGACCGGTTCGAATCCGCCGTGGCGCTGCGCGCGGCCGTGGAGGCCTTCCTCGAGGGATCGGAAAGGCGGCGGCAGGCGCTGTCCGAGGCGGACCGTCTCTTCAGGGAGGGCAAGGCGCACGGCGACCGGTTCGATTCCCTGGCACGCGAAAGGGCCGGACTGCGCGGGGAATTGCGCAGGGCCAGCGACGACGTGCAGTACCACGATCCAATCGACAGGAAGCGGCCGCTTTGGCGGATGCTCGACCGGATTCGGGAGGCGGAGATTGAGTCGGCGCGGGCATTCACCGACGCGGTCTACGCGTTCACCTCGGCGCTCAACCACGCGCCCGACCACGCTCCGTCGCGGGAAGCGCTCTGCGCGATTTACTGGTCGAGATTCGTCGCGGCCGAGGAGGCGGAGGAGACGAAGGACATCGTGCACTTCAAGACGCTCATAGAGCGCTACGACACGGGCGCTTACGCGGAGCGCCTCCGCGGCGACGGCGTCCTGTCGGTAGCGACGGCCGCCTATCCGTGCCGGTGCCTCCAGGACGGCCGGGACGTCCCTTCCGGCGAGCTCGCGGTCGAAGGGTACCACCCCGTGTCAGGCAGGCATTTCACCCTGGTGGAAGTACTGCCGGGCATGCCTGCCCTCGAGCCTGCCGGCCCCGTGCGCCTGCGAGTGCACGGGCCGGATTGCCGCCCGGAACCGCTTCCCGGCGCGGACGTGTGGCTGTTCAGGTACGAGGAGAGGGACCGGATGATGGTGCCGGTGTTTCCTGCTGGGGTGTCGGGGCATGGGGCGTGGGGCACGGGGCACAGGTTGGCCGAAGCAAACAGTCAAGAGGAAGGAGAAGGAGATGCGGGAACCGATCAAGAGCTACAGGGACCTGGAAGTGTGGCAGGAAGCGATGGATCTGTCCGTGGAGATCTATCGCGTGACGGGAACGTTTCCGAAAGAGGAGACGTACGGAATATGGGCACAGATCAAAAGGGCAGGGATATCGGTGCCGAGCAACATCGCGGAAGGCTGAGCGAGGATTCATCGGAAGGAGTACGTTCAGTTCCTGGGAGTGGCCCTCGGATCTCTGGCGGAAGTAGACACTCTGGCCGAGATCTCCAGTCGTTTGGGGCTTCTGGAGGAGGCGGTGATGGAAGACCTGAACTCCAGGATCGGCAAGCTGCGGGCAAAGACTCTGAAACTCCTGGCGAGCCTGAAATGAGCGCGAAAGGCCCGTCTGATGTGCCCCGTGCCCCGTGCCCCGTGCCCCGGCAAGTCCTCGATCGTCTCTACGCCCCCTCCTCCCCCTTCCGCCCCACCGAGGGCCTGTACCTCGGCAAGACGCCCGTCCTTCCTTTCGAAATCCCGATGGGGAGCTACATGCTGATCATTGCATATAGCAAGGATGAAAGGGTGAAGGGTGAAGGGTCGAAGGGTGGAAGCATCGAGAGCGAAGAAGCCCGCACGCTGAACCCTCCACCCTCCACCCTCCACCCTGACGCAGAGCACGAGTACGCCCCCGTGCGCTTGCCGGTCCGTATCGGAAGGCTCGAGACGAAGGAGGTATCCGCCACGCTCTATCCCGAGGGCGTTTTCCCGCCGGGGTTCAGGCTCGTTTCCGGCGGTTTTTTCCCTTTCCAGGGCGAGAAGAACAATCCCAACAGCGGCGTCGCCGAAGTCCTCGAGACGGAGGACGTGCTAATCTCGACGTTCCCCGTGACTTGCGCGGAGTACCTCGAGTATCTCGACGAACTGGCATCGTCGAATCCCGCCGCGGCGGCGGCTCGCGTGCCGCGCGAATCGGATTACTCCGGGTTCTACTGGCCCCTGGAAGAGGGAGGGAGATACGCGATTCCTACGGCCGAGTGGCTTTCCACAGCCGCGCCGGAGACCAGGGCCCGGGCGAGGCGCCTGCTCAACGCGACGAAGGACTGGGAAGTGGCCTGGCCCGTTGCGGGCGTCTCCTGGGAGGACGCGGTCTGCTTCGCGGCGCGGCGGACCCGGCGCGAGGGCTTCCTGATTGGCCTCCCGCTCGAAGCGGAATGGGAGAAGGCCGCCAGGGGCGCGGACGGCCGAGTCTTCTCGTGGGGCAATCACATGGACGGGACGTTCTGCAACATGAACAAGTCCCGAGAGAATGCAATGCACCCGGTTAGGGTGGACTCCTTCCCGCTGGACGAGTCGCCGTACGGCGTCCGGGGCCTGTCGGGCAACGTGGCGACGCCGTGCCTCGACGGGCCCGGCAGGATGTACCCGCAGTGGAGGTACTTCCGCGGCGGATCCTGGGGCGACGCGGGCCTCGGACTCCACGCGACCTCCAGACGCAGCCGGACCCCGGACGCGGTGTACCACCTCGTGGGAATCCGGCTCTGCGCGAGGCTCCGCGTCGGCGGGACGCCGAGGGGCTGCGCCCGGGAGCTGAGCCTGAGCATGGCGCACCGCCGGAGCGAAACGGGCTAGGGCGGGCTGCAATCCCGGACGGGCCCGATCGCAGGTCCGTACCGGCCGCAAAGACCCGACCGGCGCATGCGCATGGCGGCGGCGATATTGACAAGACCGGCGAGAGGCCTATCCTGAATTCATCATTTTTCAGTCGAAAGCCGCATACCGGACTTCATGGAGGTGATGGGCTATGAAATCGCTAATCGTCTTCGCCGCTGCCGCGGCAATACTAATCCCGGGAATCGTTTCAGCCGAGTGCATGATCGTCCCCTTCGTGGACAGCGACGGCGACAACCTGATTGTCTGGAACCCCGCCACGGCCAAGTCCAAGTGCTTCGTGCTCGGATCCGAGAAATGGGAGCCGTGGGCCGACGAAATGCAGCTGCCTGCAGGTTTGCCCGGGAAATGACCGGTCCGGGCACGAAGGCAAGGCACCGATCCGGCTGTGCTGCCGCATGCAGACGTCCGCATCGGGGAATGGCCAGTCCCGGCGGATGCCGTGCCGAGTCCGTGCGCGCAGCTTCGCGATTTCTTCGAATCGACGCCGAAATGGATGTCGTGACGCCGGCGTGATCGCATTCCGTTCCTCTCCGGCACCGTTTCAGGCACCGGAGCATTCACAAAGGTAGGGGGAGATGCCTGCCTGGCGTGCGGAGACGTCCCGTTGGTCTTGGAGAAGAACACATGGTACGAGTCGCCGGAATCCGGGTTCCCGTGCTGTTTCTCGTCATGGCGTTCGGCCTGGGCGCCTGCTCGAAGAAAGACGATTCCCCGGCTCAGCCCCCTCCTCCGCCCGAGCCCCTGGCGGTCTCGGACTTCGTCGTGACGCCCCTCCCGCGCGGCCTGCTGTGCACGTTCGATACGAACCGCCCGGCTTTCCACCGCATAAGCCTCGGCACTGCGCCGGGGTCGTTCTACGGCGCCACGGACCTGTCCGCGGCCGCGGAGACCTCCCACAGCGTCGAGATTCGCGACCTGAGCCCGGGCATCCAGCTCGAGGTGCGCGCGGAAGTCGAGGACGAGGGCGGCGATTCCGCGCAGAGCGACGAGGTCGCCGCGACGCCAGGCCCTCGGATTTTCGACCCGAAGAAGCCAATCCCGGTCATGTACAAGATGTGGGACCAGAACTGGGAAGACCTGGCGTCGACCCACCCCGGATGGGGGCCGATTGGCGCGCAGGGATACTTCGTCTGGGAGGAGCTCCATCCGGCATCGGGACCGGACTTCACGAGAATCGAGCAGTGGATTCATCGAGCAGTGGACGCCAACTGGACCATCACCCTTCCCGACGGAACCGCGATTCCCAAGCCCCTCATCATCGGCATCCACCCATTCGGCCTCGGGAGCGGCACATGGCCGCTCGAGTTCTACGACTACACCCCGTCCTGGGTCTACCAGGCCATGGGGCGGCCCATGCGGGGCGGAAGGTACGTGGGGTATGTGATTAACGACACGGGCACGGGGAACGAGAACATCGCGCCCATGTACGACCGGACCGAATGGCAGAACGCGCTGCGCGATTTCATCCTGGCGCTCGGAGCCGCGTACAACGGGAAGAAGCACCCTCTCGACCCGAACCTGCCGCTGATTAGCGCAGTAATCTTCGCACCCGGTTTCGACTCCGAGACGCAGGCCGCGAAGAACACCGCCGGCGGAGCCTGGGCCGACATCCTTGAGGACACGTACGTTTCCTCGGACGAGTACGTCGACTGCGTGCTGAAGACAATGGGCTGGATGGCGCAGGCATTCCCGGACACGAGGACCTACATTCAGAACGCGTGCGGATGGAACGCGCGACCCGCCTCCTCGAACGAGGCCGAGGCGCTCGGCAACATCGGCATCAAGATGAACGGCTACGAGTGCGACTCTCAGAGCGGGCAGGGATTCAAGTACTGCTCGGAGCGCGACATGTTCGAGCAGAACCTGATTCACCTCGACGTGCCCACCGCAGCGGAGCACCGCACGTGGAACACTACGGCGGCCAGGGCCTACGCCATGATAATGAACACGCTGCGCTGCCGATGCGACTTCATGGACACAATCGAATCGAATTTCAATTCCCTGGATGGGCAGGCCGCATGCTGGGCCTTCATCAACGACCGGTTCGGCAGGACCCTGGAGGACACGCCGGGCGTCTGGTGCGTCATGGCGGAGACGCAGCACCTCAAGGAGGCCTCGTCCGGATGGGAGGCGGGCCTTTACGGCGACATCATGGGATGGCTCTACCGCATGAACGATGTACCCGGCGGCGCAGCCGCCTACGTGCCACTCGCCTCCCTGCCGGCCGCCGCGCAGTCGCACCCGTGGGCCGAGTGCGTGCGCCGGACCGACGGCGCGGGTGGAAACCGGTACATGGCGTTCGATGCCGATGACGGTTATCCCTACTCAGGCGCCACGCCGCGGTCCGCGGGCGGCCTCGCCGCCCTCGAGGTCGAGGTTGGGTACTTCGACCAGGGAACGGACGCGTTCTCCATAGAGTACACGGACTCCTCCGGCACCGCGAAAAAGGCCATAAAAAACAAGACCGGCACCGGCACCTGGGTCAAGCACGTGTTCGCGATTCCCGATGCGCGCCTGTGGAACGCCCTGCCGGACGGGTCGGACTTCCGCCTCGACGACGAGGCCGACGGCCCGGAGTACGTCCACTTCGTTGAAGTGCGGGGCCGTGGCGGCTGGGAAAAATGTGCGGAGACGGCGACGTCCCTTCGGATCATCCGGACTGCCAACTCGACCTCGCTCCTCGGAGACGCGATCTCCCTGGACGTGCTCCTAACTGACGCCGAGTGCAGGCCCTTATCGGGCAGGAAGGTGCTCTGGACGGTCAACGACGAGTGGAACCTCGCCGAGGCGCTGGAGACCGATGCACAGGGCGAGTGCACATTCTCGATTACACTCGCGAACCGTACGGACAGCGCGCGCTTCGTGAACGGCGGGGGATCGGCCGGAACGACCCTGTACCGTGTGCGGATCCATTTCCAGGGCGATGCGGCGCACGCCGCGTGCCGGGCGCGCACGGAGCTCTGCATAGGCGGCAGCGCAGCGAAGACGCGAATCACGGCCGCGTCCGACGCCGAGAAGACGCGCGGCGAAACGGTCAGCATCACCGCCACGCTGACCACCGAGGCGGGGAGCCCGATTGCGGGCGAGACCCTGCGCGTGTTTGCGCTCGGTCGTCAGGACCGCTACATCGACTTCGGGCCGACTGACGCGAACGGTATCGCGATAATCGACCTGGACAGCGCAGCGGCCCCCTTGGGCTGGAACTCCCGCTGCGTGTTCTTCCCGGGATCGTCTTCCGGCGCCGGGTGCGCCTCTCAGGCCAACGTCCGCATCAGGGAATGACGGCTGTTCCGCTCCTCGCGGTGACGGCATAGGACAGGGGAGCCGGTCCAATGGCCAGCCAACATGACATCGGCGGCCTCGTCGCGGCCTTCGGCCGCCGACAGAGCCGTGACCGTCAGGTCACGGTGGCTTGCCTGGAATAATCCCGGCTGTCCGCCGGATCGCAGGGAGGGCTCCTATTCCAGCCGCATTCCATGAAGGTAGCCACCGCGGGCTAACGCCCGCGGCTCTGCTGGCGGCGACAGCCACGCTGCGCCGCCAGGGCCATGTGGGGTTCCCCACGCCCTACGTCCCTACGGTTCTCATACCTGCCCATCGCCCTAGTACTTCCCCATCACCCATTTCCGCCAGTCAGCGTCGAGTTTCGCCATCGTGTAGCCCGCGGCCTTGAGGGGCGCGAACTCGCCGTCGCCCGACCTTTTCCACGACTGCCAGTTGGACCCCACGGATCGCAGGAACTGCTTGAAGGACTCGACGTCGGCCTCCACGAAGAAGTCCGCAATCGAGTACATCTTGGCGCGGTGGGTCCAGTTGATTTCGTTGGCGTTCTCCCTCGCGAGCAGGGAGCCGGTGCCGGCGTCGGCCTTCCTCTCTACCGCCTCGCGCATGAGTTCGCGCCACTTGAGGTAGTTGTACCACTCCGTCTGCTCGATGCCCGTGGTCTCCTCCATCGAGATTCTCCCGGTCTCGGCCGTGCCCAGTACGGCGAGCGTGAACAAGGACCCCAGGCCGAATCGCACCCACTGGGGGAAGTAGTAGAAGCCGAACCTGTACGCGATGGTCTCGACCGCGAGGGTGCCCATCTTGTCGCGGAGCGGCAGGAGAGACGGGTCGGCCAGCGGCGTGCCCTGGCCGATGAGGTGGTCGAAGACGACGAACAGGCCCTTCGAGGGCACCGGGTGCGCGCCCGTGGACTTCTTGAGGAACTCCCTCCGTTCCGGCGACTCGTCCGTCATCATGTCGATGTAGTTCTCGAACTCCTGCTTTCCCGGGAGAATCGCCACGGTGAACGGGTCCTTGAGCCTGCCCGGATCAGAGACCTTCATCTTCTCCACGAAGAGCCTGTAGTGCTCCTCCAGGATGGCGAGCGCCATGACGGCGTCCTCCCTGCGCGTGAACGCCCCCTCGATGCGCCAGTGGTCGGAGCGGTGCTTGGACAGGGAGATGCCGAGCTGGCTCTCGAATTCGGAGCCGCTCGCGATGTCCTCGACCGGGATGTCGGCCTTCAGGGCCTTCAGCTTTTCGGCCGCGACCTTGTCCCTCTGCTCGAGGAAGGAGATTTCCGCGGGCGAAATCGGCCTGCCCGTCCGGTCGTCGGACCTGTAGCCGAGGCTCTTCATGTACTCCTCGGCCGCCTTGAACGCGTCCCATCTGCCCCAGGGGGGCGTCTGCTTGGACAGCCCGCGGATGATGCCCGCGTACTGTCCAGCGAGCGCCTTCTCGTCCGCCTTCCTCGCGCTCTTCGCGAGCGACCCGAGGAACGAGACCAGCATCTCGTCCCGATCCTTCTCCCAGAAAGCCTTCAGCGCCTCCACGTCGTCGACCACCGAATGCTTGTTCTGGACCAGTTCCGCCGACGAAGGCAGCTCCTCCTGCTTGAACCCGCCGTGGACGACGTTCAGGGGCACCGGCGGGGCGAACTTGTAGGCGTCGCCGAGCTTCGAGAGCCCCTGGTCGGCCGGAGAGAACGCGAGCCCGAAGTCGATGAGCGTGCGGGCCGCAAGGAAGCACCTCCTGCCGGCGAGGTCCTGGGCCTTGGCCGCGCAGGTCTTTGCGACCCCCTTCTTCCAGGATTCGAGCACCTCTGCGGCGCCCGCCCTGCCCGGGGCCGCGAAAGCGCAGGCCAGAGCCGCCGCCGCGAGCATGATTCCCCTCGTCCTCATCCGCGCCCTCCATCCGAAAAACCCGAGGCACGGCCGCGCCCGGCGCCGTCATTTGCCCAGGGACGTCTCCCACGCAATCTTCCCGCCCTTGCACTGCGGGCATTTGCCCTTGGTCTCCTTGCACGAGTAGCATTCCTTGCCGTCCTGGGTCTTGCAGGATCCGCCGCACTGGGGGCACAATCCTGACCCCCCGCAGGACCAGCACTGGTTGCCCCGGTCGTCGACGAGCCATTTGCCGTCCGCCTGGACGAGCTTGAGAATCCTCGTCATCGCCCGCTCCTTCCCCTTGCGGTCCTTCGACTTCTCCGTCACTGTCACGACAGTCACGCCCTCGACGTTCTCTGCGGCGCCGAACTCCCGCTTGAAAGATGCCTTGTCGGCGAGGAACTTCTCCGCGCTCTTGGCGGTTGCCTTGTTGAAGCTCTCCGCGGTCTCGGCCGCGAAGAGGGTCTCAATCATCTCCTTTATGATGCCGACGACCTTGGAGACGGCCTCCATCTGGGAGACCTCGTTCTGATCCCTGAGGCTGAAGTAGGTCTTCGCCGCGTTTTCCGGCGTCCCTAGGTCGGAGAAGGCCTCGACCTTCCAGGACGGGGTCATGAACATGTCGCTCCCCTCGAACCTGTCCTGGCGCGACCACCCCTCGCCCTTGCAGTAGACGCACTTGCCGCCCGACTTCTTGCACATGAAGCATTCCGACGGCTGGGTCTTTCCCGTGCCTTCGCACAGCGGGCAGGCGCTTCCGTCGTCCGACTTGCCGGTGCCCTTGCACCTTCTGCAGTCGCGCGGCTTGATCTTGCCCTCGCCTCCGCATTCGGGGCACAAGGCCGACCCCTTGCACTGGCGGCATTCCTTGAGCCATCTCTCGATTCTCCAGCCGCCGCCGGATTTCCTGTAGATTATCCGGTGCCGCCGCACCTCCTCCGTTACCTTCTCCTTCCTGGCTCCGCTCTGCGGGTCGATCTCCACTTCCGTGCCCGAGTTCTTCTGCGTGGCGCAGACCGCGACAAGATCCTCCTCGAGAACCTCCTCCTTGTCGAACGCGAGCGCGCCCTCCCGGTCCGATCCCCTCATCGCGGCCTGCCTTTCCTCGCGCTTCTTCAGGAAATCGGCGAACGCAGGGGTGATTACCGACGCGTACACGGACGTGTCGCGCGGCTTGAACAGGCTCTGGAGCTCCTTCGCAATGCGAATCATGTCCTCCGCCCTGCCTGCGAAGGCGTCGAAAGCCGACTTCGGCGTCGAAATGTCGGGAGCGGCCTTGTCCGCAGCGTACGCCGCGGCGGTATACAGAATCAGGCCTTCCAGGACCGCGAAGGCGGCCGCAGGAATCGCGAACGGTCTCCTCATGAGTTCCTCCTGTCTCAAATCAATTCCTCGATCGGGATTCGCCGAAATCCCATGAATGATAGCTCCGCATGCCGGAGTTTCCAACGGCCATGGCGGTTTTTACCGACGTATTACACGCGGCGAAGGGCCCGAAGCCGGCGGAATCTGGTTGGAATCCCGGGTTTCGACTCCAATCAGGCAGATTAGTCACTTCGTAAAAATATTATTGTAGGAATTGAAAAGATATTCCGCCTTTCACGCGCGGAGCGCGTGCTATAACCCGGACGAGCTCAACCTCTTTGGTTCCGGCTCGT
>JBFZBV010000005.1:0-4126 GCA_041308285.1 Planctomycetota bacterium
TCCTGTCCACGAGGTGGGCCATCGTCGACTGCTTCAGGGCCGTTGACTGATGAAGATACCCCTCAAATACACGCTCCGCAGCCTCGGCCGCCGCAAGGTCAGGACGGCGCTCACCCTCGCCGGCATCGCGTTCATCACGATTATGACCGTGCTGCTGTCCGCCCTGGTGGGCAGCATGTGGGCGAGCATCCACCGCAACGGCTCGCCGGACAACGTCATCGTGCTCAGCAAAAAGGCCCAGAACGCGGTGTTCTCGTCGATAAAGGAGGAGGAGGCGGGAAGGCTCTTCGACATAGAGCAAATCAGGTTCGACGAGCAGTACGGCGCGTACCTCCTGTCGCCTGAAATCCTGACGGGCATGTCATTCGGCGTAGAGGGCCGCAAGGGGCTCAAGCGGGCCGTGGTCCGGGGCGTGGACCCATCCAACGGGCTCGCGTTCCTCGTGAACGACACCGTCTCGATTACGCGTCTCGAGACCGAGGTCGGGGGCCGCAGGATTTCCTTCCGCTCCGGCCTTGGCGGCCCGGCCACGCTGAGAATAGAAGGCGGGGACCAGCCCGTCGAAATAACGGCGCCCGACCTCGAATCCTTCATCCGGGCCAACCGGGACGCCTACGTCACGTACGTGGCGTCCTCGGCACCGTCCAGGAAGAACGAGGTTCTCGTCGGCAGGCTCGCGTTCGTGAAGATGAACCTCGACCCTCAGGACCTCGACGTCGGGAAGAAACTCGCATTCGGCGGCCTCGAGTTCACGATTTCGGGCGTTTTCGAGGCTCCGGGCACGTCGCACGAGGCCGAAATCTGGGCGCACGTCGAGGACCTCAAGGTCTACCTGAACAGGCGCACCTACTCCCAGATCGTCATCAAGGCCGACAGGCCGGAGAACGTGGCCGCCGTCGTGGAAAACATCTCCAGGCGCGAGGACGTGAAGCTCAACGCCCAGCCCGAGGCCGAGTTCTACGCCGCCTATACCGGCAACTTCAAGGTGTTCAGAATCCTAATCATCGTGGTCGGGATAATCCTGTGCCTCGGGGGCGTCTTCGCAGGAATGAACACGATGTACGCCGCCGTCATGGGCCGCATAAGGGAAATCGGCATGCTCAAGGTCCTCGGATTCCCGAGGCGCTCGATTTTCCTCTCCATCATCTCCGAGGCCGTGATCATCTCGGTCGCCGGCGGCCTGCTCGGATGCCTCGGCGCATGGGGGCTCTCCGCCTTCCTCTCGCGCTCCGGGGGAATCGGCATACCCATGGAACTGTCCATGAACGCTTTCCTGATACGGGTGCAGCCTTTCGACGCAGCGGTCGGCGTCTGCGCCTCGTTCGCAATCGGCGCTGCCGGCGCCCTCATGCCCGCTCTCAAGGGCATCCGCATGAGGACCATGGACGCGATTAGGTGGGCCTGAGATGCCTTGCCCCTTGCAATCGGCGCCAATCCTGCCGCGCGGCGCCCGGGCTCGGATGCGCCCGGGCGCTTCCGAATGGGCCGCATGGCTCGCTGCGGCGGCATTCTCCGCCGCCCTGCTCGCGTCGTGCGAATCCGGCGGCGACGGGGGCGGGTTCCGGGACCCCGCCCTCGACACGCCTCCGCCGCCCGGGCCGGCCGGGGAGGTACTCAAGGTCGAAATCCCGGGAGAGGCGTCGGTCACGCTGAACCTCGCGGGATCGGCCTACCTCGCCCTGGCCAGGAACCGCTCGCTCGCCGCCCTCAGGCTGGAAATCGAGAGCAAGACGGGCTTCGCGGTCCAGGCCGACAAGGCGCCCAACCCGAGACTGTCCGTGTCGGCGCAGACGCCCGTGGGCGAGGGGATTCTCATCGGCGGGACCATAGAAATGAGCCAGATCATCGAGCTCGGCAAGCGCGGCGCAAGGACCGACGTCGCGTCCTCGGAGACCGAGGTCGCCAAGGCCGTGTATTTCCTCAGGCGCAACGAAGTGCTCCTCGAGGTCAGACAGGCGATGATTGAGGCGCTGGCCGCCTCCGCGGAGGAGGAGCTGAAATCCTCCGCGGCCGGCTTCAACGACAGGCTCTACAAGCTCAAGGCGCTGATGTACCGCGAAGGGAAGGCCGCGAGGCAGCAGGAAATCGACGCGTCAGTGGCCTTGGAAAAGTCAATCATCGATCTCGAAGCCGCCAGACGGAAACGGAAGGACGCGCTCAGGGCGATCGAGGCCCTCTGCGACCTGCCGCCCCGCTCGGTCAAAGCGGTCATCGGCGATCTCGGCCGGGCCGGAGCTCTTCCGCCCGAGGCCAGGATCCAGAGGGCCGCGCTCATCGGCAACCCGATACTGGTCTCGTTCGACCGCAAGGCGGCCCTGGCTTCGGCGAAGGTAAAGGCCGCCGAGGCGAAGCCGATTCCGGACGTGTCCGTCGGCGCGATCTACATGAGGAAGCGCGGGCCGAACGAGGACGGGCACTCCGTGGGCCTCGGCATCTCCATACCGGTGCCTCTCTGGGACTCGAACGCGGGTGAGATTAGAGCGTGGACCGCCGCCCTCGCCGCCGTCAGGGAGGACCGCAAGGAGAGCGAGAACCGCATACTTCTCGAGATTTCAAGGGCCGCCAGCATGCACAGGGAGAACTTCGTGAAGCTCGTCGAGTACGAGCGGGTGATCATCCCGGGCCTCGAGAAGAAGCTGGCGCTCGCCGTGCTCGGCCGCGAGACCGGCCGATCCTCGATGGCGGACGAACTCTCGGCGCAAATCGAACTCGCGGACGGGGCCATCCAGCATCTCGCCGCGACGACCGCCTGCCTGCTAGCGACTGCGAAAATCGAGTCGCTCATGGGATCGACCCTCGAAGCCGAGGGGTCAACGGATTGATACGGCGGAACAGGCGGCCAATCGCTTCCCTCCTCTGATGAAGGGGAAGGCATCCCTGACTTCATGCAGAATAAGATAATATGTCGCCGTGGAAAATAAACGTACCTGGTACATTTATTTTCCGAGGAAGCGATCGATGATCCTGGAGGATTCCCAGGGCGGGGGAGCGGTCTCGGCCAGCCATCGAGCCCAGCGGAAGCACATCGTCCGGATGTCCGGGAACCCGAAGACCGAGCAGAGCGCCGTGGCGGCCTGCATTCCCTCCATCTCCGCGCAGAGGTCCAGCATGCCGCGGAGCCCCTTCAGGGAGACCAGGAAATCGAAAAGGCCGAAGGAGGCGAGATACGCGCCGGTCTCCGCCCTGGCCTTCCCGCCGCCGTCCGGCACGGCGAGAGCGCCGAAATCCCCTGCCGAGAGCAGGCTCTCCGCCGGCACGGCCAGGCCCTCGGCCACGTACAGGCTCAGCATCAGCGCGGTGTGCGCCCTGACCGCGGCCGGGCAGGTCCATATCGCAGCCCCTTCGTGAATCCACCGCGGCAGGCCCGGCCTGGCCCCGGAAGCTGCTTCGAAGAAGGCATGCCCCATCTCGTGGGGCAGCACCTCCCCGGCCAGGCGGCGCGTCTCCCCGCGGAGTCTAATCTCAGCCCTCGCTCCGCCGCGCCCTGGAGGCAGGAGGGAGCAAGACCCTGAGAGCTCCGAGGATCCTTCCGGGGCGCCGCCGCCGACGGCTCCGACGATCCGCAAATCGAACTCGATTGCCCCGGTGCGGCCGGCTTCGCCCCAAATCCGCGAGATTCTCGCCGCGTGCACGACCGCGGTTTCGCGCAGGACCGGGGCGCATCCGGGGGAGCAGAACACGCCCGCGCAGCCCGGGCCCGATTCCGGCATGCCCCTGAGGATTGATACGGCCGTCTCCGAAATCCCGTCCATGCCATTCGTCGAATCCGGCCTGAAATCCGGGGGCAGCCTGCGCGAGAGAATCCCTCGGAACGGCCCGCCCGCGCCCGCCCCTTCAGACCGGGCCAGGAGCGCCCAGAGAGTGCGGTTGCCAGGATAAATCCCGAGGAATTCCTCGACAAGCCCGACCGCCCTTCCCGAGCGCGCCTCCCCGCCCGGGGCGAACGACATGCCCGCGAGAGCCTTCACAGCTTCGGTTTCGAAGCGCGCCGCAACGGACGGCTGCCAGGCCAGGGCCTCCCTGAACGCGTCCGCCGCGCCCCGGAAATCCCCCTCCGAAAGAAGCCCGGTCCCGCGGCCGGAACACGCCCCCGCAAGCGCCGCGAACGCCTCCTCGGCCCGGTCCA
>JBFZBV010000006.1:0-3019 GCA_041308285.1 Planctomycetota bacterium
CGGCGCGGGGATGAGGTCCGGGTCCTCAACGAGGACCAGAAGACCCGGCTTTTCGTGCCCTCCGGCATTTCGCTGGATGGCGGTGAGACCGAAATCACGCTCGACGGCGGCGACAGGCTCAGGCTGCGCGGCAAGGGCCTCCTGCACGTGAAGACGATGGAGGATCGGCAGGGCGAACTCGAGTTCGACGTGACCGGCCTCACCGCCGACTGCTACTTCGAGAAGACGTCGATATCCCTCAAATGCGGGTACTTCAGGGTGATTCCCATGCCCGCGTCGTCGATTTCCGTGTCCGCGGACGCCTCGGGCACGCAGGCGTCCATCAAGGCGTGGTTCAAGGGCTGCGACGTGCTCCTGCCCAACATGGGCACAATCCACATGGACGACGGCGGATCCGACTTCGAGAAGGGCTTCCACGAGGCGAGAATCGCATATGATACCTCCTCGGGCGACGTCAGGATCGAAGCTTCGATTATGAACCGCACCAAGGAAATCATGGCTGCGGTGAAGGGCAGGCGCGACGTCGCCTCCCTCCCCCACGGATCATCGGTCCTGCTCGCCAGGGACGGGAGCATGACGATGCTGTCCGGCGGCGAACGCGTCCCTGTGACCGTGGAAATCCCCAGGAACCCTGCCCGGACGCCTGAACCGCAGCCCGGGAAACCCGGCCCTGCAGCCAATCCGCCCGCTGGAAATCCTCCTTCGCCTGATCCTGCCGCGTCCCCGCCGGGCACCGGACCCGATCCGGCGGAGAAACCTGCGCCGGCCCCTGATCCCGCTCCTGCGGAACCCGGACCGTCTCCGACCCCGGCGGCCGACCCGGTGACTCCGCCTGAAGGACCCGCGCCCGGGCCCGACCCGGCCGTACAGCCGGAGCAGCCGGCGAATCCCGAACCCGGGCCGGACCCGGCTGGCCAGCCTCCGCAGCCCGCCAATCCGGAGCCCGGACCCGACCAGGCCGTTCCCGCCGCCGCGGCGGGCGGCAATTCCGCCCCGCCTATCGACGTGCCTCCTGAAAACCCTTCGCCTGCGGAAAGAACGCCCGATCCTGCGGCTCCCGGACCTGCCGAACCGAAGGATCGCCCTGACGGCGCCGGTGCGAATCCCGCCCCGCCCGGGTCGAATCCCGAAGTTCCCGGCGGCACGCCCGATCCGACGCCCTCCGAACCCCACGGCGAGGGTCCCCTGCCCGTGATGCCGACCAAGACCGGACCGAATCAGCCGGATGCAGGCGGGATTACCGGGCTGAAGCCGCACAAATCCGAAGAGCCTCCGCCGGATTCGACCGGCCTCGAAAAACCCAGGAAAGAGCCGGACAAGGCCGTCCAGCCTGCAGTGCGCACGCCTGCGCCGGCCCCGCTCGTCGAGAGGGAGCTCGCCATATACGGCGACTGCGGCCAGATTGTCGTCAAACGGGACAACCGCGAAGTCGTGGTGAAGAAGGGCAGAATCCGCCTTGCCCGCGGCGACGTAATCAAGGTCCGGTCCGGCTGCTACGTGAGAATCAACATCGGCGGAGGCGTGCTCGTCACCGTCCGCGAGAATACGGAGTTCAGGGTTCCGTAGCACAGGCGCATTTCGCGGTGAATGGGGAGGGCGAAATCCAGCTGAGCCGTGATCTTCGCATCTTCGCCCCAACCGAGCCGATGTAGCCACGGCACTCAGTGCCGTGATCGTCCGGATCCTTGCGCCTCAACTGAGTGGGGCGGCTACATCCGCAGGTCGATTGGGAGGGCGAACCTCTCGAAGCCCCTCGCCCTCCCGGAGGAGGGTTCAAGACTGGGCGAATAGTGGAAAGGCACCCCGTCGCCCGGGACTGCGGCTACCGCGGTCTTCTCCCGCCGCTGCTGCCGCTCTTGCGGCCGGCGCCGAGCATCTCCTTCTGATCCCGCTTCTCGGAGAGCTTCTTCGAGCACGCCACGGGCTCCATCGTGACCGGATCAAGCCCCGCGTGGTACATGCAGGCGGACGCGGTCATGGGGAGCGGGATGAATTCCTGTACCTGGCGCGGCCTGAGACCCATCCGCCGGAGCCTGTCGGCCATCCTGGACGCGTGCGCCATGGAGCATCCCGGATGCCCCACGAGTATGTACAGCGACAGGTGCTGCTTCAGGCCCGCGGCGGCGCTCGCTTCGCCGAAAGCCTCCGAGAACCTCTCGAACACGCCGAACCGCGGCTTGCGCATTATGTCGAGGACCTCGTCCTCCGTGTGTTCCGGCGCCACGGAAAGAAGGCCCCCCACATGGTGCTCCGCGAGCATCCGGACGTATTCCGGCGATTCCAGCGCCAGGTCCATGCGCACGCCGGAGTTGACGAGGACCTTCCTCACGCCCGGCAGGTCCCTTACGGACCGCATGAGGCCCATCAGGGCGCCGTGCCCGGCCGACAGGTTTGGGCAGATTCTCGGGTGAAGGCAGCTCAGCCTTTTGCACGTCGCGCCCTTGCCCGCGTCGATGCACCCGCTCCCGTACGTGTTCGCGGTCGGCCCCCCGATGTCGGAAACGATTCCCTTCCAGCCCGGGAGCCCGGCGAGCACGCCGATCTCGCGGCGCACCGATTCGACGCTCCTGCTCGTCATGCGCGGCCCCTGGTGCAGGGCCAGCGAACAGAAGGAACAGCCGCCGTAGCAGCCCCGCACGACCGTCACCGAGTCCTTTATCATCTCCAGCGCAGGAACGCGGCCCCTGCACGAGGGGTGCTCGGCGCGCTCGAAGGGAAGTTCGTAGAGCGCGTCGAACTCCGGGCCCGGGAGCGGCGGGGCGGGCGGGTTCACCGCCACCGCCATCCTGCCCGCGCGCTGCACCAGCGGCGGATCGGAGGGCCGCCTGGAATTCCGGATTACCGCCGCCGTCATCTCCGCGAATGCGCCCGGCCCGGACGAGACTTCCTCGAACGACGGGAGTTCGACGGCCCCGGCTGGAAAACCCGACGGCACTTCCGATGCTCCGAGAGGATACGACGTGCCGGGGATGTCCCTTAGCCCGGACAGGCTCTTTCCGGCCGCGAGCGATGCGACTAT
>JBFZBV010000007.1:0-3328 GCA_041308285.1 Planctomycetota bacterium
TCCTCGGGCCCGTACCTGATTTCCGGCTCCGCATGGAAGCAGAGGAAGGACGCGAGCCTGCCGTGGAGCGAGACGGACGCGAACTCCTGGAAACCCGTCGCCGCTTCCCTGCCGAGGAGCCCCTCGACCGCCTCCGACCCGTCCACGGCCATGATTCCAAGACGCACGGATGCGAGAGGCATGAGGTAGACTTCGGGCCTGGCCGCGGCCTCGGCCGGAGGCTCGGGCCCGCCGCGCGCGCGCCCGGACCCCATCCTCTCGGGCGGGACTCCGAAAGCGCCCCTTGCCGCCGCGGCGAAACGGAACCTGCGTAGATACATCTCGATTTCGCCGTCCAGCCCGTCCGAGGACCGCGCCGGCCTCCTCCGGGCCGCGGCTTTGGCGTCCGCGAGAAGGCGCGCGACCTCCGACTCGGACAGGGGCCTGATTCCCGCCACGTGCGAGTCCAGGAGCCCGAGCGCGTCGAGCCGGTCCAGGAGGGCGTATACGGCGTTGTCCAGGGGCACGTCCGGCTCCGCGTCGCGCGCCTGCAGGGGGCCGGCAGGCGCGCAGAGGGAAGCGAGCAGGATTGCAGAGATTGCAGGCAAGGTCCGCATTGCTAAAGGGTAATAGCGTCATCCGCTCCGGTCAAGCGCGCCGGGTTCCCCTTGCCGCGCACAACGTCTTTTTTTGTTCAAAAAACGCACTTGCGCCACTATCCTTTCGGCACCCGCCTCGGATCGGGATTCTCGCGAGGATGGCGAGGCTGTTCCAAGACCCGGAATGGATTGGGAAAGTCAGGGCCGCTGAGACGGCCGGCGAGGTGCTGGATACGGTGAAGGCGGTCGAGCAGAGGCACTGCTGAGGGGAAGCCGATGGAACTCCTGATTTGCGTTCTCAACGAGCCCGACAGGCTGCACGAAGTCATCGCAGCCTTCGTGGAAGCCGGAGTGCGGGGAGGGACGGTGGTCGAGACGCAAGGCATGGGCAGGATTCTGGCCAAGGACATTCCCATATTCGCGGGCTTCAGGCACCTGCTTTCGGGCAGCAGGCCCCACAACCACACCATATTCGCCGTGGTGGACGATGGCAGGGTGGTCGACGAGGTGACGAAGCTCGTGAAGGACCTGCTTTCCTGTTCCGCCGGAAAGCACCCTGGCATAATTTTCTCCGTTCCGGTGGACAGGTTCGAGAACTTCTCCGAGGCATGACGCCGCGGCGGGGACCGGCGTTTCGAAGTTCCCGGGAATCGGCCTCCCAGCAGGGACGCCTTTTCCAAATGCGAAGCGTCATCGAACATTCCGGGTTCCTCCGTGTGCGGGCCGGTTCCGGACTCCCCGGACCGGCGGCTTTTTTCCAGGCACCAAGTTGAGCCCTGAACTGCGGACAATACTGCTGGCCGCCGTGACCGCGGCGCTCGTAGTCGCAGGCCCGAGGCTTGGGTTCGGGAACAGGAGGCTTCCGGCCGGGCTGAGGCTCCTCTCCGGCACGGGGACCTTGTTCATCGTCATCGGCGCCCTCATCGGACCCGCGTTCCTCGGAATCGTCTCCAGGGAGGACGTCCGGGGATTCGGGCCGGTGATCGACGTCTGCCTCGGGTGGCTCGGGTTCCTTTTCGGCAGCCACTTCGAGGTGCGCAGGATGATGCGGTTCCCGCTGCGTCTGTACGGGGCGGCGATGTGGGAATCCGCTTTCACCATGGCGCTCGTGGGGGCCGCCGCATGGTTCGCGCTGCCTGCGCTCGCGGGCGACGGCTTTCCGGCGGGCATGGCGGGCCCCGTATCCATGCTCCTGGCCATATGCGCCGGAGGGACCGCGCCTGCGGGGCTTTTCCTGATGTCCGCGGAGAAGGACCTGGACCACGCGGAAGCGCACGTGCTGAAGTTCATCTCGGCGATGGACGATCTGCTCCCGATGCTCTTCATCGGGATTCTCTACGCGTTCTACCGGCCGGAATCGGCGGCGGGGGCCGTGGACCTCCCGGGTTGGGTATGGCTGCCGGCGACTGCGGGCCTGGGCGTGGTGCTCGGAATCGTGGGCCACAGGCTATTCCCGAAAAGCGGGGACGTGCGCGAGAACTCGCTCGTGCTGATGGGCGTCGTGGCTGTCGGAGGCGGCGCAGCCTCGCTCATCGGGGCCTCGGCCCTCTTCTGCTGCGCCGTCGCGGGGTTCGTCTTCGCCAACCTGTCCACCAGGAAAGAGAGCGCCTACGGGCTCCTGGCCGAGCGGGAGCACACGCTTTACGCGGTGTTCCTGCTCACGGCCGGTCTCATGCTCGAGCCGAGATGGGACATGCTCTACATCATCCTGCCCTCCTACGTCCTGCTCAGGGCGGCCGGGAAGGTGGCTGGGCTCTACAGCGCGGGCATCCTCCTTCTGCCCAGGCCCGGGCTCCCGCCCCTTGCGGGCGGCGCGATGCTGTTCGACGGCGGCATCGTGCTCGCCGTCGCCGTGGCGTTCCAGCGGACGCACGGGTCGGATCTGACGCAGACTGCGCTCACGGCGGTGGTCCTGGGAGTGATTATCAACGAGCTAATCGCGCCTGCCGCGGCCTCGGCGGTGCTGACTCGGGCCAGGAGGGCGGCTTGACGAAGCTGACGGGCATAGCAGCTGCGCTCCTGATTGTGGCGGTCGCAAGGATGCTCTCGTTCGGCGGAGCGCCGCCCGACGGGGCGGACGCCGCCATGGCGCTGGGCTTCGTGCTGGTCGTGTCCTTCCTGGCCGGGGACCTTGGCCGCGCCCTGGGCCTGCCGCGGATAACGGGGTACATCCTGACCGGCGTCCTTTTCGGCCCGTTCGCGGCGGGCCTTGTCACGGACCACGCGGTAATACTGAGCAGGGAGGCCGTGTCGTCGCTGAAACTGGTCGACGGCATGGCGCTCGGCCTTATTGCCCTGACCGCGGGCGGCGAGTTGAAGCTCTCCATCCTCCGCGCGAGGTGGAAGACGATAACGGCGGTCGGAGTCCTGCAAGTCGTTTTCGTCATGCTTTTCGTCGGGCTGGGGCTCTGCCTGCTTGCGCCCGTCTTCCCGGGCCTTGCGGGCCTTTCTCCGGCGCAGACGGCGGCGGCCGCGGCAATCCTGGGCGCCGCCTCGGTCGCTAATTCCCCCGCGACGACCATCGCAATCATCCAGGAAACCGGGGCGAAGGGGCCCGTCGCCGAGAACGTGCTCGGAACGACGGTGTTCATGGACTTCCTCGTTCTCATAGTCTTCATCGCGGTGCTCGGCGTGACGGTTTCCGCGTCCGGCGCAGCGGCCGCTCCGCCGGGGGGATTCGCCTCAATCCTGGCGTGGGAAGTCGGGGGATCGCTTGCGGTGGGAATCGCGCTCGCGTTCTCCGTCAAGGT
>JBFZBV010000008.1:0-4714 GCA_041308285.1 Planctomycetota bacterium
GAACTCCACGGGCTTCCGCGTGGACCACAAGAAGGTGGACGCCGCGGTGCGCTTCATGGAGACGGTCAACTTCCTCGACGCCTCGCTCGGGATGAGGGCGGCCTATATAGCCACCCTGCTGGTCGCGGGGAAGTACGAGCACCCGAGGCTCGAGGGCGCCGTAGCGATGCTCACGCGCGACCTCACCGACCCGAGGAACTCGGCCAACTACAAGCTCGAGGACCTGAGCTTCCCCATATTCACCCACATGTACGCGTCCCAGGTCATGTACTTCACCGGGGGCCAGGCTTGGGAGACGTACTACAGGCGGTTCCGCGACTACGCGCTGAAGACACAGGTGCCCTACGGCCGCGACATGGTCTACTGGCCCGGCTTCAGGAACGTCCACGCTTTCTCGCCGGGGGCCGTGTACAGCACGTCCAACATCGCGATGATTCTCCAGATGCCCAAGGACAACCTGCCGTTCTACGAGTCGGTGAAATCGGACATAAGGGCGAGATGACTTCCCGCCGCCGTGCGCGGCGGGCGTGTTTTTTTCCCCCGGGACGCCCCGTCCCGGGGGGCGGATTTTGGAGCCTTGAAATGACGCACTTCAGATGCGCGGCCGCCCTGGCGTCGCTCTGCGCGCTTGCCGCGGCAGGATGCGGGGCCGAACCCCGCGAGAACCCGTTCTCGCCCGAAAGCGCCGTCCTCGACAAGGGGCTGGCCCTGCTCCGCTGCGGCGACGGACCCGGCGCGGAGAAGGCCCTCGCAACGCTCATCGCCGAATACCCCCTCTTCGTCGAGGCGCACCGCGAATACCAGAACCTGCTGGAGGCCAAGTACCGCAAGCGCGAACTCCTCGAGAAGTACGAGGCCCTCCTCGGCTCCCAGCCCAGGTCCCCGGTGCTGCACTACCTCCGCGGCAGGCTGGCAGGCGAGCAGGACGACCAGCTGCGCTACTTCCGCAGGGCCGTCGACCTGGCTCCCGACTCATTCTGGCCGAGGTACGGCCTGGGCTTCGTGATGTACAAGATGCGGGACTTCGGCGCCGCCGTCAGGAACGTCGAGAGGGCGGCGAGGATAGACCCCTCGTCGCCCCTGCCGCACCTCCTGCTCGGCGACATCGCGTTCGAGCAGCGCGATTTGAGGAAGGCCAGGAGCCACTGGTCCGACGCCGCCCTGCTCGACCCCGGCAATCCCGCCCCGGCACTCCGGAGCGCCAATTCGTTCTTCGTCGAGGGCGAGCGCGGCACGGCCTTCGAAATCCTGGTGTCCCTGCTCCGCGGCAACCGCCAGACCAGGTCCGCATGCGCCCTGCTAAGGGAGTTCATCGAGAAGACGGACGGCGTGGGCATGATTCAGAGGGCCTACGAGGCCGCCTCCGCGGCCCTCGAGTCCGGGCCTTCGGATCAGGTCCACTCGCTCGCCGGCTACTGCGCCCACAGGCTCGGCCACCTAGTGAAGGCCAAGGACCACTACTCGAGGGTGATTGCGGGCGGCGGCAACCCGATGCTGGTGCTCAACGACATGAGGCTCCTGCTCGTGAAACTGGGGGAATACCAGGCCGCCTACGACCTCTGGAAGAAGAAGCTCCCGGCCGGCGTCGTGTTCTCGCCGGCCAACAAGGTTGCCGGAGCCCTGTCGGATCTCGCCCGCGCATGCGCCGAGGCTTCCGCCAGGCCGCAGGACCAGGCCGCCATCGCCGCGCTCGGCTCCGCCCTGAGCCGGGCGGGCTGGCTCGATGAGGCGCAGGCGGTCCTGGCCAAGGCCTCCACCCTCGGGCCGGACCAGGGCCCGCTCGCGAGCCTCAAGGGCCTCGAGGCGCACATGGCCTTCGTGAAGAGGGTGGAAGCGCTACTCTCCAGGGGATACGGGTCCGTGTACAAGGACGACGATCCTCCGGATCTCGAGGAGGTGCTCGCGGGAATCGGCGGAATCGCCCTCGAGTGCCTGGGGAAGGACCTCGGGAAAGGCAATGCCGAAGCCAGCTTCTCCTTCATCGGGACGTACATAGATCCTTCCAAGCCCGAATCGTCCCCCCTGGCCGCCCATTTCAGGCAGTACAACCAGTACTTCATACTGGGGCAGAGGAACGGCAGGGCTCCGGAAGCCACGCTGATGACAATCCTCTACATCAATCCCGAGGAAAACGTCCCGTGGCTCGAAGGAGGGCTCAGGATGGAGGTGGTCCTGGGGGAGGACTTCACCATAAAGAGCTTCGGCGAGCACTCGGGCGCCCACCTCCTCGGCGCCGCCCTGTACCACGGCTTCTACCTCAACATCGACTCCCTCGCCGAGAAGGAATTCGAGAACTGGGACGAGTTCCTCCGCTTCGCCAAGAACCCCGGGGACCTCGCGAACTACTCTTCCTTCCCCCCCGGCGCAGGGGAGGACCTCGCGTCCGTGGACGACGCGCGCGGCCTGTCGACGCTCCTCCTGCTCCGGGCGTACGCCGAGATGATGACGGACCAGGAGTTCAAGGAACTGGAGGGATTCAGGGCCACGGAAATACCGGACAAGATGAAGCTCCTGTTCGAGGGCGCCTACGCCCATGAGGCGATGCACGTCGCCGACGCCCGCAAGTACCTCCCCGTGGGGTCCAGGCCGCTCTCGGCGCTGGGGCTCGCCGTGGGCAGCGGATTCTCGGCCGAGAGCATCGAGGCCGCGCTGGAGGAGACGGCGGCGTGGGCCGCGCTCGCCGTCGGCAAGTCGCCGGGGGCGGAGCTGGCCTCAATCGTCTCGTTCATGCCGTACCCCGCGGAGCAGATGCCCCACTCGAAGGGCTTCTACGACCTCGTCAAGACGTTCCTCAGGTCCGTCATGGAGCGGAAGGCGGAGTTCTCGGCCAGGAAAGGCGGGCTCGACTACGGGCTCAACCTGTTCAGGCAGCTCCATCTGCTGTCCGGAGCGGAAATCAGGTCCGTGGCGGCCGCCGTGGCGGCCGAGCGCAAACTGCTCGACCCGTCCCGGGCCGAGCCCAAGGGAGGCAGGTGATGCCGCCTAGCGCAACAGCCCTGTGCCTCGCCGCGGTCCTCGGCCTTGCGGCGGCGGCGCGCGCCCAGGATGCGCCGCGCAAGCCCGACACCGCCGCGGCGCACCTGGACGCGGCGTTCGAGCACCACAAGGCCGGCAGGTTCCTCGACGCGCTGGCGGAATACAAGGCCGCCGAGACGCTCGAACCCGGGAACCTCAGCGTGCACTACAACGTCGGCACCCTCTACCTCACCATGTGGAGGTACGCCGACGCGGAACGGCATCTCCGCAAGGCGGTCAGGGGAAACCCGAGGTACGCCGATCCGATGGTGTGGCTCTCCAGGATCGAGATGGAGAAGCCGGACTACGTGAGGTCCTTCCGCTGGCTGAAGGCGGCGCTGCTCGTCGATCCGAAGTCGGCCAACGCGTTCGCCATGCTAGGCTTCCTCCTGATAAGGCTGAACTGCTACGACTGGGCCGAAGCCGCCCTCGACAGGGCGCTCGACCTGGACCACGAGAACAGCGTCGCCCTGCTGGGCAGGGCCTTCATGCTGAGGCTTGGGAAGAACTACCGCGAGGCGGCGGCCGTCCTCCACGGCATCCTGACGAGGAACAGGCTCAATTCCTCCGCCTATCAGGAGCTGGGAATGACCCTGTCGAGCATGGACCGCACGGCCGACGGCCTGAGAATCATCGAAAGGGGGATAGAGCTGAACCCCTTCATGCCCGCCCTCAGGTCCTCGCGGGGCTTCCTGCTCTTCAAGCTCAAGGACATCCCGCGATCCATGGAGAGCTACCGCGAGGCGCTGGATTTGGACGCCGAGTACGCCGGCGGCCACGGGATATTGTCCTATTTCAAGGCCGTCCGCTGGAGTTCGGGCGGCGAATCGCCCGCGCCGGCCTTTTGCGGGCGGGGCGAGGCCCTGCTGGAGTCGGGGGACTTCCTGCGCGCCGAGGACGCTTTCATCGAGGCAATCGGGATTGACCCGGCCCACCTCGGGGCGTGGCTGGGCATCGGAGAATGCAGGTTCGCGGAGAAGGACGCGGACGGGATGCTGAAGGCCGCCGCGGGCGCCATGCGGGCGTCGCCCGACTCCCCCCTGGCCCACAACCTCTTCCTCACGGCCAAGAGCGTCAAGGACGAGATTATGAAGGCCGAGCTGAGCCCCGTGGACTACTACGAAGTCTTCGCCTCCCTCGAGGCTGAGCCCGTCGAGGGGATCGACAGGTTCTTCACGAACTTCAAGTCGCTGGACGATGACCTGAGGAAGGTCCTGCTGATGTCGGTCCGCCCGCTCCGCAGATACCTGCCCGTGCTCGAAGGAAACGGGGTCACCCACGTCATACTCCCCCTGAACAGGCACCTGACCGACCTGCCCCAGATGGCGGAATGGCGGGGCAGGGAGACGTTCGACGGCCGCTACTACGACGCGGTCCGCGGAGTGGCGGGCCGGGGCGACCTCAAGATTGCCGTGACCGGGATAGAGAACGTGTGGACGTCGACGAGGATGGACTACAACACCGTCGCCCACGAGTTCGCCCACCAGGTCCACTGCCATGCTTTCAGCGGGGCGGAGAAGGCGGAGATTTCGGAGCTGTTCAAGGAAGCGACGGCGCGGGGCGCCTTCCTGGACTACTATTCCAAGTCCGACGAGTGGGAATACTTCGCCCAGGGGTATGAGGCGTTCATCTCCACGAGGAAGAGGCCTTCCGTCGGGGAGTCCGCCAACAACACCCGCGCGGACCTCGAACGCAAGGA
>JBFZBV010000009.1:0-2733 GCA_041308285.1 Planctomycetota bacterium
ATCGTTTCGCGCGCGCTACTGGAAGAGTGCGCCAATGGGCGAAATCCTCGAGATTGGCAAGCATAACATCAAAAACGGCAAGCAGTTGAGTATTCGCTCGGCCCGGAACGGCTGTTGCACGCTAATCCGGCGGCAGTCCGCGTCGGAACCGGATTCCGCAGCGGTTTCTTTGACCCGGGTTTCGACGCCGGATTGCCCTGGTCGTGATCGGCGGCTCATTCGATGAAGAAGAGCATCGGCTTTGCGATGAAAGCGTCCGCAATCCTGGCAATCCTCCTGCCGGCCGCGGCTGTCGTCCTGTTCCTCGCCGCGCGGGATCGCAGAACCGACTCCACTGTCGAATTGAGCACTGCTCCGGAGGCATCGGACACGACGGGTATCGAGGCTGGAGGATCCCCGAGTCAGGCAAATCCGCAGACCGGAGCCGATTCATCCGACTGGGAGACGAGACGGAAGATGGTCTTGGATGGCCTGACGAAAGGGGACGAAACCGCGTTCAAGGCCGCGCTGGAGGGCGCGGAGAACATCTGGCTGTCAGAGGACGAACTCGCCGCCGCCGTGCTCTCCAGGTTCCAGGCCTTTTCCGCGGAGACGAGAGCCCTGGCGATGCGCTGCCTGACGAAAGCCATGTGGATGGAAGGCTACAAATCCGCGGCTCTGAACTGGGAGTACTATCGAGCCGCGCTGTCCTGCGCCCTGGACGAAGACCCGCGCGTCGCAATCGAGGGGTTGGAGGCCGTTGAGCACGTCCTCGGCTGGTACGAGGAGATTCGTTTCGTCGACGAGCTCGAAGAGCCGGACGGACCGGGCGATGAACCGGGACCCGCAGAGCCGCCGGCCGACGAGATGGTTTGGACGGAGCAAGACGAGGAGGATGACCCGGAATCCGATCAGGAGGATGCCGTCCTGATTGAGCCCGAGCCCCCGAGGACCGGCCCGGATCCGGCGGAGATGGGAGACGTGCTCGCGAAGTGCCTCTTCTCCGCCGATTCGGCCGTCCGGGCCAGGACGGTGGCGGTCATAGATCATCTCATGGACGGCTACCACGGCCATTCTCCATCCGGGATTGTTCTTGAGAAGTGCTCCGTCATGCTCGAAACGGCCTCGGCGGACTCATGCCCCGAGGTCGCGGTCGCGGCGCTGGGAATCGTCGCCGAGAGGTTCCCGGATAATCGGGCCTTAGATGCCGCCGAAAGGGCCTTCAAGTCCGCCGCGCCGGAGGTCCGCGCCCAGGCCGCCGCGATTGTGGGGCGATACGTGAACGATGACCGGGGGCAGGAGGCTCTCGTCTCTGCGCTGAACGACCCTGACGCATGCGTGCGCGCCGCGGCCGCCGCCTCGGTCGCCCGGCACCACAACGGTTTCCACGTGCCGTTGGAGGTCGTCGAGGCGAGGCTGTCCGATTCCGACCCGGGGGTGAGGAGCAACTCGATTTCGATGCTGCACTGGGTCTACAATCGCGACGAATTCGTCTTCGAGGCGCTCGGCAAGGCGTTCGCCGACGGCGCGGAGTGCGTGAGACTGGCCGCGGCCGGAATCCTCGCCTACTTCGGGCCCCGCGCCGCACGGTTCGCCCCGATTGCGGCCGGCCTGATTCTCGACAAGGACCGCAAGCCGAGATGGGACGTAATCAGGGCTTTCGCCTCGATGAATGTCCCCTGCCCCGAAGCGGTCCCGGCCCTCCTCGAAGCCTCGCGTGATCCGAAGGCATGGGACGCCTACGGGGCCGATTCCCTGGTGAACGCGCTGTCCGCCGCAGGCGGCTCCTCCGAGGAAATCGCCGGGGCTTTGAAGTCCGCCGCCGCGTCCAAAATCCCGGACACCCAGGCCGCCGCGCTGGACGCCCTGGCTGCGCGGGGGCTCATGACCGGGGCCATGGCGGTCGACAGATGGCGCCTGGTCTTTTCGAGCCAGTTCCGGCCCGCGAACGTCCCGGGCCTCGGGAAAATCAGCCTCCGCGAATTCCTCGCCTCGTGGAAGACCTTCCAGGCCCAGACCAAGGCCGAGAAGGACAGGGAACCGCCCACATGGTTCGTCGATTACGCCAAGGAGGCAACGGCCGAGGAGGTGTCCGAGTTCATGCTGAGCCCCGACCCGGTCGACAGGGGGTTCGGGGCGGCCCTTGCGGCGAAAAGACTCCCGGACCGCGACCGGGCGGTCGCAATGCTCGCCGGGGCCCTCGACGATCCCGACCCTTACGTGAGGTACGAGGTCGTGCGCGCGATGGATTCGAAGTACGTGGACAGCCGCTACGCTCCGATATTGCGCAAAGCCATCCGCGACGGGAATCCCGGAGTCGTGTCTCACGCGCTGGAGTTGTATTCGAGCGGCAATTTCGCGCATCCGGACGATGCCGAGGCGCTCGCCGCAATCGTCGCATCCTCCGCCTCTCCATGGACCAGGTCGAAAGCCGCATGGTGCGTCCGGCGCCTCGGCCCGGGGGGAGCTGCGGCGGTGCCGGCGCTTGCCGCGTCGCTGGCCGATCCGGACGACGACGTCCGCGAGGCCGCGGTGTCCGCTCTGGGCGCCATCGGCGCCCCTGCGGCGGGCGCGGCACAGGGCATGGAGAGCCTGCTGAGGGACCCGGACGGGGACGTGAGGTACAACGCCGCCGAGGCCATGTTCCTGATAGGCCGCGGCTGCCCGGAGGCATTCCAGATTATCGCGAAAGCGGCGGCGAACTCCCGGTCCGGCAACTTCGGGGATGCCGTCCGCATCGCCGACAGGGTCGAC
>JBFZBV010000010.1:0-3425 GCA_041308285.1 Planctomycetota bacterium
GAGCCAGTACGGAATGACCATGGACGAGCTCTACCAGGTTCTCCAGCACGAGGGTTTCCACCAGTACATCTATTACGCCTGCAACAGGGTCTCGCCCTGCATAAGCTTCAACGAGGGGGGAGCCGAGTTCTTCGCCTCGTTCCAGCCTATCGGCGGCAAGATGACCCCGACTTTCGAGAACAAGATGCGCTCCGGGACAATCAAGGGAGCCGTGGGCTCGGATACGTTCGTTCCACTCAGGACGTTTCTCGAGTACACGCAGCAGCAGCACTACTCCAACGCCGGCATATGCTACGCCCAGGGCTGGGCTCTCACCGAATTCCTCATGCTGGGGGACAGGTCCAGCGTCAAAGCAGCTTACGACAAGACGTGGAAAGACATCATGCCAAGCTATTTCAGGGTCCTTCAGGAGGAGATTACCAAGAAATCCCGGCCTGGCAACGCACAGGCTGGCGATGACAAGGGGCGCGGAGACAGGGAGACCATAGGATATCTCTCGCAGGCGGACGCGGAAGCCGCCTTGAAGAAAGCGCTCGAAGACTGCCTCGACGGCGTTGACATGGAGGCGCTGACCAAGGTCTGGAAAGTCTTCGTCAAGAAGGATCTGTAGCGGGGCACAGGCGCGGATGGCCGCTCCATCCCGTGCGGCCGTCCGACCGAATCGCTTCGTGAAACGCCTGTTCCGGCAGGCCGAATCGTCAGGCCATTCGCAGGTCCCAGCGGCTGCGCGAATTCGCCGGACCCAGGCCGTCTCCAATCCGTGCGGTTCGCAATCCCTCAGGAAGCCCGATTTCCCGCCGCAGTGCAACTGCCGGTCGCCTGAGGGCTTGGAATATCCTCCGCAGCATTCCTGTGCAGGGCCGGACCTTGCCCCTTCCAAAATGCCGCCGCGGTTCGTACCATGGCGGGTGGCATGAAGTACACGTTGCATATAAAGCCTCCCCAGGGCAGGGCTTCCAAGGTCCCGCTGCCGGACCGCGGGTCGGTTTCGATTGGCAGGGGCTCCGGGGCCGACATTAAGGTCGCGGACGGCCAGGTATCCAGGGAGCACCTGAGATTCGAGTGCAGCCCCTCGGGCATTGACGTCATCGACCTCGGGAGCAGGAACGGGACGCTTCTCAACGGCAGGAGGATTGAGCGCCCGGTCAGGCTGAATCCAGGAGACGTGGTTGCGGCGGGCGGGACGGAATTGATTCTGGAGTGCTCTGCCGGCCAGGGTCCTCCGCCTGGCCCCGGGGCGAAGCAGGATTTCGTCTGCCTGTCCTGCGCGGTAATCGGCCCCGAAATCTGCAGGACGTGCGGCCCGAGATTCGCCCTGCCCGCAGGGGCAATCGCCGGACTCACAATCGAGAAGGTCCTAGGGAAGGGAGGAATGGGAGCCGTATTCAGGGCGCGGAGCGTCCAGCAGAAAGGACCTGTGGCGCTCAAGGTGATGACTTTCGCGGACAGGCCCGACCCGGTGAAGATGAAGCGGTTCTTCAGGGAAGCCAGGGTCCAGGCGAAGTTCCAGCATGGGAACATAGTGAAAATCCTCGGCACCGGCATGCTCAAGACCAGGCCGCCTGCCGGGGGCGCCGCCGCATCCCCTGTACGGGCGGCATACATAGTGATGGAATACGTGGAGGGCCGCGACCTGCACGCAGTGGTGAAGGATTCCGGGCCGATGGACCTGAAGCTCGCGCTCAGGATATCCATGAAGATTGCGGACGTCCTCGCGGAGGCATGGAGGAAGGGCGTGGTTCACAGGGACATAAAGCCCAGCAACGTCGTCCTCAGCGGCAGCGGAGTGGTCAAGGTCATGGATTTCGGCCTGGCGAAGTGCCTGGACGGGGCGGGGCTCAGCAACCTGACCGTCACCGGCTCGGCCTTCGGCACGCCGGCCTACATGCCCCCGGAGCAGATTCAGGACGCCAAGTCCGCCGGACACAAGGCGGACCTCTACTCCTTCGGAGCCACGTGTTTCTTCCTTCTCACAGCGAGGCACCCTTTCGAAGGCGGGAAAATCGCCGCACTGCTCAAGAAAATCCAGAGCGAAAAGCCGCCGGCGGTAGAGGCATTGCGGCCCGGCACTCCGCCGCCCCTCTGCGCCCTTGTCTCGAAATGCCTGGAGAAGAGGCCTGAGGACAGGTTCGGGAACGCAGAAGAACTCAGGGGCGAACTGGAGAGGATATTCTCCTCCCTTTGACCTCCTGCCTGCTTCGCATGCGCGGCGGTTGCAGCCGGCGGCATTCTCATGCGCGGATGCGCGCAGCTTGGTTTCGGGCAGTCGCATGGCCCGGGCAGCCGGAATCGGTCGGAGCCCGAAGGGATTACTGGAGTCCTGGCTGGGCTTGCGGGGCGTCCGGGCCTCGGACATCCCTCTTCTCGACGAGGAAGTCCTTGGAGGCGATCAATTCCCTGTTCCCATAGAACTGGAATTCGTACTTGCCGTGCCTGGCGAAAGTGATGCCCTGGAGGTTAATGCATATCTCGGCAGGCTTGAGCCTGTCGGAGATGACAATCCTCGGCAGAAGGGCGTTGCCTATCTGCGCCCCTCCGGCCAGATCGATGAGTTTGAGTTCGAAATCGTATGTGCCCTGGGCGTCGATTAAATTCACGTAGATGCACATCGAATAGTGGGTGCAGGGGAAAGAGTTGGCGCTTATGTTGTGGAACACGCCGATGAGGCTCTTCTTGTTCGTCCCGGCCTCGTGTATCACGTGGTCGCAGATGAGAAACGCGTTTATCTTGGGTTGCGGAGGCATAAAGGAGCCCTCCAGTCGACCGATGGGATGCCGCATGAAGCCGAATTGGTGGAGACGATGGGATTCGAACCCACGACCTTCGCATTGCGAACGCGACGCTCTCCCAATTGAGCTACGTCCCCGGGCATATGTTAGCCGGGGCACCTCCTTTGTCAACGGTTTTCGCATGCCCGCATTCCCTGGCAGTGAATACGCCATGATGCCCGCGCTCGCGGCCTTCGCCGCGGTCTTCGCGCTTCTGGCGTCCGAAGCGCCGGCTGCGTCCGCGTCCGAAGCCCGAGGGCCCGTCCTGCGCTTTCGAGGGAAGGATTGCGTGACGGTCTCGTGGGCTCCCGCAACGGATGGCTCGGCTGTCCTGGGCCTGCATCCGGTCTCCGGTGAGGGCGGGACGGAGATGTCCTTCGCAGGAAGGACTCCGGGAGGCGCTGCCGAATTCGAGTTGAAGGGCTTAGGCGCGGGAGAGGAGTTCTTTTACTCGCTCTCCTGCGGCGGCCGCAGGCAGGGCCCGTTCAGGTTCAGGATGCCGTCGGAATCCGAATTCACCGCGGTCGCCGCCGGGAGGACGTCCGGACCGTGGAACCGCCTTGTGGGTGTCTGCGCCGCCATGCTCAATCGGGGGCCGTCGATGGCTCTTTTCCCGTCCGCCCTCGAGGACAATTGCAGGGCAGAGGCCGCGGAACA
>JBFZBV010000011.1:0-13495 GCA_041308285.1 Planctomycetota bacterium
GCAGGTTCCCGGTGGTCGCGGACCCGCTCGGCTTCGTCGCGGAGAAGATCGGCGCGCCGAGGCGGGAAGTGCAGGCGGCGGCCGACGAACTCCTGGCCGGAGGAACGGTCCGTAGGATAGGCCCGGTATTCGACTCAAGGGCGCTGGGTTTCTCGGGCACGCTCGTCATGGGCGAAGTGCCGCCCGGGTCGGTGGAGGCCGCGGCCCTTGCCGCTAACGCGTTCCCGGAGGTCACGCACAACTATCTGCGGAGGCACAGGAAGAACCTGTGGTTCACCGTGCTCGCGCGGTCGCCGGGTAGGATTGACGAGGTTGTGGAAGCGGTGTCCGCGGCGGTTCCGGACGCGTCGTTCGTCCGGCTTCCGGCGCAGAGGATTTTCAAAATCGACGCGAGGTTCACCGGGGAGGCGGCTACGGCGGGGGCGTACGGGAATCCCGCCCGGGCCGCGCTGACGGACCGGGAAAGGGCGCTCGCCAGGGCCCTCGAGTCGGGTTTCCGCCTCGAGGGCAGGCCGTTCGCCGAGGCCGGCTCCGAGGCTGGCATGAGCGAGGACGAGGCGATTGGGACCGTGAAGTCCTGGATCCGGAGCGGGGTTCTGAGGAGGTTCGGAGCGGTTCTGAGCCAGAGGCGGATCGGCCTGGCGGCCAACGGGATGTGCGTGTTCGACGTCGGGGACGGCTTCGCGGAGGGGTTCGGCCTCGCCGCGTCCGATTCCCCCATGGTCACGCACTGCTACGAGAGGGTGCGGGCCGAGGGGTGGGGCTACAACGTCTACGCGATGGCGCATTCCGCGAATCCGGGGAACATCGAGGCGTTCGCGCGGTCCGCGGCGGCGGCGCCGGGCGTGGTTTCGTGGGCGATTCTGTACACCGAGAGAGAACTCAAGAAGGCCTCGATGCTCTTCTTTGCCGGGGACGAAGCCTGATGCCGCCCGCGGGCCGGAAAAATTATCTTGATTTGGTTTTCAGGAACAATTACTTTTGCCCCTTGTTTTGACTTCTTAGGAGCGCCATATGAAACTGTCCGAGATATTTCGAGTCGAAAGCATAAGGGTGGACTTGAAGAGCGAGGACAAGACCAAAGCCCAGGTGATACACGAGATGGTCGGAATCCTGGCCGACGGCTACTCCCTGAACAAGACTCAGGTCGAGGCCGTGAGCGAGGCCATCACATACAGGGAGAGGCAGAAGAGCACGGGCATGGAGAAGGGGGTTGCAATCCCCCACGGGAAGACCGAGCATGTGAAAGGCCTCTCCGCGGCGCTGGGCGTCTACAAGGACGGGATCGACTTCGATTCCCTCGACCGGAAGCCGTCGAACTTCGTCGTGCTCATGGTTTCGGACTTCACGAAGTCGACTGAGCACGTCCAGGCGCTCGCGCAGATTATGCGCATTCTGCAGAGGGAACGCGTCTCGAGGGACATGCTGGCCGCCAAGAACGCGGAAGCGGTGTACAAGATTATCTGCAGCGAATCGTAGCCGCCGCAGACCCCGGACGATCAAGGCGCCGCAATCAGTCCCTCGAAGGCTTGTAGTCGAGCTCCAGCTCGATTTCCATCTCGTCGATGCCGCGCATGATCTTCACCTTCACCTTGTCCCCCGACTGGCGCTTCTCCAGCATCGGCTCGATGTCCTTGCCGCTCTTCACGGGCTTGCCGTCGAACTCCAGGACTATGTCGCCCGGTTTGAGCCCGGCCCTGGCGGCGCCCGACCCCGGGTCGATCTTGTCGATTTCCGCCCCGCCTATCACGGGGTCCGTCTCGGAGAAGGTCATCTTGATTGCGGCAGGGCCCTTGATGCCCCGAACAGGCGGCCTCTCGAACCCCATCCCGCCCCCGCCCGGGAACCACTTCTGGAGCTCGACCTCGAGCTTCTCCCTCGATCCGCCGCGGAGCACGACAAGGCTCAGCACGCCCTTGCACGGGTAGGAATGGACGATGCCCCAGAGGCGCTGCGAGTTCCACGACGGAAGGCCGCCGGCCTCCACTATGACGTCGCCCTGCCTCAGGCCCGCCGCGTCGGCGTTCGAGCCCTTGGAAACCGCGGTCACTTCGGGCGACCCGCCGTGCGCGGCCGAGTCCTTGATTTTGATGCCGTATATCTGCCCGTGGAAGACCTCCGCGCCCTTCACGGCTTTCTTGAGGTCCGGCAGGAAGAGCTTTATCTGGTTCGACGGGATGGCGAGGCCGATGCCGGTGTTGTACTTCTGGCCGAAGCGGACCAGCACCCTGCCGTTTATCCCCACGAGCTTGCCGTCCAGGTCCAGCAGCGGGCCGCCGGAATTCCCGGGATTGAGCGGCGCGTCGGTCTGGATGGCGTCCGAATAGGTCCCCTGGTTGAAGTGCAGGGCCGACACGATGCCCATGGTCACGGTCGGCTCGGCGTCCTTGAACGCGAAGCTGAACGGGTCGCCCAGCGCGATGACGTACTGCCCGACGCGCATCGCGTCGGAGTCGGCCATCTCCACGCAGGGCAGGTCGGTGACGTTCCTGATTTTGAGCAGCGCGATGTCGCCGGTCACGTCGAGGCCGTAGAGGTCGGCGTTGAAGAGCTTCCTGAGCGGCATGAAGACCTGCCACTCCTTCCGGCCCTTGAACTGGGCGACCACGTGGTGGTTGGTGAGCATCCAGCCGTCGGGGGAGATGACGACGCCCGACCCCCCGCCGATTCTGACGTATGCGGGCGAGATGCGCTCCACGATGCGGACTATCTTGTCCTCGATTTCCGCCGCCTTGCCCGCGTTCTCCGCGAGCGACGCGGCCTGGGCTGCGATTGCCAGGGCGGCCGAGGCCGCCGTGAGCACGGTCATTCTCGATAATCCTGCCACTGCTTCCTCCGCTGCAAATCGACTAGTCCTTGGGCTCCTTCTCCTCGGTCCCGCCGCCCGCCTGGGACTTCTTCCACTCGTTGTACTCGACGTCCAGCTTCTTGAGCTCCTCCTCCGGCGGCCTCAGCGCGAGCACCGCCCACAGGTCCACGGTCTGCTCCTTGCCGTCCACGGTGCGCTGCACGGTGAAGCCCACCTTCTGGTCGGGGTCGCACTGCCAAATCGCGAAGAGGAGGTCGTTCTGGCCCTCGATGAGGACGTTGTTGAAGTAGATGATGATGTCGCCCGGCATAAGGCCGGCCTTCCTCGACGGCAGGTCCTTGTAGACGTATTCAATCTTGACGCCCTTCTCCTTCCATCCCTGCTCGAACCTTATGCCCAGGAAGGGGCCGCGGAAGCGCGGGATGCTCTCGCCGGCCCTGAGCCTGTCCAGGATTTCAGCGATTCCGGGCGACGGGGCCGCGAGCCCCACGCCGGTGTTCAGGCCCGCCCTGTTGAGCTGTTCGACGTGCGATATGTGCGAGACGATTCCGAGGAGCCGCCCGTCGAGCCCGACCACGGCGCCGCCCGCGTTCTCGTAGTTCACTCTCGCGCTCAGCTGGAAGGCCTGCCCGCGGTAGCGCTGCTGCGCGGAAACGATGCCCGTGGTCATCGTGTAGGACTTGCTGTCGCGCCCCCTGCCCACGACCACCAGGAAGCGGCCGGGCTTGGCCACGGCCTCGAAGCCCACCCTGGCGGCTGGCAGGCCCTGCGCCTCGATCTTAATCATGCACAGGTCCTTGTCCTCGTCCCGGCCCAGAATCGCGGCCTTGTGCTCGCTCCCGTCGTGCAGGGCCACGGTGATGCTCTTCACCGTGCCGGAGACGTTGTACCAGCTCGTCAGGATGTGCCCCTCCTCGGTGACGATGACGCCCGACGTGCCGCCTGCAGGCCTGGCGTGGTACATCCTGTTCTCCTGAAACTTCTCGATTATCTCCCTGGGCAGTGCGCGCACCGCGGGAGGCCGCACCGGCTGGGTCGTCCTGCCGGGCGGAGGCGTGTCGATGTCGGCGGTACGTTCCACCTTAATCTGCACGACGCATGGCGCGACGGTCTCCGCGGCCTTGCGGAAGGCGTCGGAAAGCGCCTCGTGGCAGTCGCCGGCGGACTCGGCCGTGCAGAAGGGCGCGGCGCAGAGCGCTGCCAGCGCCGCGGCCGTCGAAATCGCCGTGATTCTCCGGATTCGCATCGGAATCTCCTGTTCTGCGGCGCATCGCCGCGCCGCGGAGTACGCCTAGAAATCGTCGCCGCTGGACTCGTCGTCGCCCGGCCCACGGGTCTCGATATCGAACGTCTTCTCCCACCCGTCCCGCTCGATTCGGAGCCTGAACGCCCCTGCGGTCGCGGACTTCGACACCAGGTCCGCGAGGTTCTCCTTGGTGGGCGGCTCCTCCCATATCGCGAGTATCGAGTCGCCCAGCTTGAGCCCCGCCTGGTCCGCGATGCCGTCCTTGTCGACCGACGCGACCTTCAGGGCGTCGCCGGACCACACCACGGCCGCGCCGAGGTCCGTCAGACCTATCCTCTCGCCCGAGAGCCCGGCCGAGGGGTCGAGGATCTCGGCAATCCCCTTGCGCACCATGTCGATTGGAATCGCCGTGCCCAGGAACCTCTGGTACGAGAACGTGCACGTGAGAATCCCGGACAGCCCGCCGTCGAGGTCGAACAGCGGCCCGCCGTAAATCCCGGGGTTGACCGCGGCGTCCGTCTCTATGACCGGACCGGAGTAGTATGTCGTGTACCCCGCTTCCTTGGGGATGTCGTAGAGACCCGTGACCGTGCCGATGCTGAACGCGAACCGCCTCATGCGGTAGGTGATGTCGAACACGTTCCCCGCGGACACGACCATCTGGCCGAGCTTCACCTGCCCCCCCGGCGCCGCGGGAGTCAGGTCCTTCCTCCCGACCTTGAGGAGCGCGATGTTGAAGGCGGGAGACCTCCCGACAACGCGGGCGGATTCGGTCTTCCCGTCGTGGTAGATTACCGTCACGTTCCTGATCATCGCCGGGACCGTCCTGGTTGTCGTGACGATGTGCCCCTCCCGGTCGATTATCACGCCTGATCCGAAGGCGTTCACCTTGAGGAACACCTCCTCTATCTTCCTCGAGTACTCCGCCTTCGCAGCCTTTGTGGCGCTCTCGCCGGGGTCCCTGGGAAGGTTCAAGGTGAGCCTGAGCCGCTGTTCAGGCGTGAACGGCTGTACGCCGACTATGGAAGGCGAGACCTTCCTGACCAGGGCGTCCAGCCTGTCCTGCATGCTGGCGAGGTCCCGGTCGACGGCTCCGGCCTGCCCTGCGGCCGCGAGGAGGGTGCCTGCGGACAGGAGGGCGGGAAGGAGTTTAGGCAGAATCGTGAATCTCATGAAACCTCCGCAGAAAAGCCATTGACCGGCGGGTATTTTACGGAAATCCGGCGCAAAACAAAACACAAAGGGATCCGCCGCCTGCGGCTCGAACGGTCCGGAACGGAACCCTACTTGGAGTCCTCTTCCTTGACGAATTCGAACTTGGCCTTGTTCTTGGACCACCAGTCCAGCCAGGCCTTCTTGTCGGTGCCGAGGTCCACCCCCATCCCCGTGTCGTCGACCATGTTGGACTTCTCGACGTACGTCCTGATGATGTAGCTTATCGTGTGGTCAATCCACTCCTGGCCCTGCCGGCCGCCGGACAGCTGCTTGGCCAGCGGCTCGAAGAAATCCTTGTGCCTGCGTTCAATCAGGACCTCGCGGACCCTGAGCACTATGGCCTCGTTCTCGTCCTTGTGGAGGAGGTCCATGAGCACGGAGAAGGCCTTCTTGTCCCAGATGCGCTGATGGCTTATGTAGTTCACCATCTTGAGCCTGCCGTTGTTCTTCCTGTTGCCCACGAGGTTCAGGAGCGGGTCGAGCACGTCCTTCGTGAGGTTCGCGCCGCCGTCCTTCTCGAAGTAGGCCGCCGCCGCGGCGTTGTATTCGTTGAGCGTGTTCGGCTTCCTGAACTTGTCCTTCTCGAGTTCCTTGTCCTCCTCCTTGGTCCTGTACTTGAGAGCGTCGACCATGGCCTCGAGGCTGTGCTCGGGAGCGAACACGGAGACCGTCTCGAGGGCCTTGAGCCTGGTGACCTTGCCCCTTTTGTCGTCCTTGAAAATTTCGCGCACGTTGGTGACGCATCGCGGGTCGCCTTGGAACTTGAGGAGGCCCAGGGCCGCGTCAATCTGCCTCTCGTCGTCGCTGTCGAGCCCGATGATTCCAATCTGGAACACCTCCTGGGTCTTGGCCTTGAGGTCGATTAGGGCGCTGGTGATGTGGAGCTTGAGCTCCCTGTCGGTCGTCACGCCGAAGACCTCGATGAGGTCCTTGAGCGACTGGGTGGCCTTCATCTCGCCGAGGGCCCTCGCCGCTGCCCACGCCTTGCGCCCGCCGATGGGGTCCTTCAGGAACTGGATGATTGCGGGCACCGCCTTCTGGAAGCGCATCTTGCCCCAGGCGGTGACGACTTCGATCTGGACGGTTTCCGTCATGGTGTTGGCCAGGATTCTGTCGAGCGTGGCGCCCGCCGTCTCGTCGTTCTCCGGCGCGATGAGCCCTATGCACTTGGCGATGGGCGCCTGGAGCTCGGGGTTCGAGGAGGAAGGCAGTTCGAGCAGCTTGAGCACGTACTCGAGCGAGCCGGCGTTCTTGATGAGGCCTAAGTTGTAGAGGATTTCGACCCTCAGGTCCTTGTTGTCGAACTGCAGGAGCGCGTCGTGGAGTATCGGGACGGCCCATGCGAAATCGGGTCTCTTCCAGTCCTTTATGAATTCGATGATTTCCGCTGCGCCCTCTATCTTCTTGGCGCCTCCTACGACGCGGACGAACGCGTCGAGCATGCTCTCCCAGATGATTTTCCTGTCGTCCCAGTCCTTGTTCGCATCCCACCACTTCTTCCACCTCGATGCTGACTGGAACTTCGGGAGGCAGATTGACTCGAGGGAGGACTTGGCTTCTTCCGCCGTCTCCTGGGATGCCATCGCCTCGAGGAGCGCCGGGATTCTGGCCTGGTAGATCGGGGGGCCGTTCCACCACTTCCCGAGATACTCGACGGCCTGCCTCTTGAGCACGGCCGAAACGTCCTTGCTCTTGGATATGGCGAATCTCGCGACGATTTCTATCGCGTCCTTCCTCCCCGTGTCGAAAAGCATGCTGAACACGAAGGCGGGGCCGGCGAGCTTCGGGAGGATGTTCTCCACCATCTGCGGCGCCTCGGCCAGGTTGGCCTTGAACAGGCAGGCGCCGTACATGCCTATGAGCTCGCTGGACGCGTTCTTGTCGAGCTTCGCCTCCTCGGTGAAAACTCGCATGCACCAGGTCGTGGATTCGGGATCGGAGGCGGCGTCGAGCGTTTGGAGCTTCTTCGCCAGCTCCCTCTGCAGGTCGGCGTACCCCCTGCATCCGTTGTTGGCCTTCACGATGAGCTCGGCAATGCCCGGGCCGGGATTGAGAGCGACTATCTTCATCACCTCGCGGTACTTGTCCTCTACCTTCCCCTTCATGAAGAAATCCTTGACCCTGTCCCAATACTGCGCGAAATCGACCGGCTTGGGGGGATCGGCCTTTGCCGGGTCGGCTTTGGGGGGGTCTGCGGGCTTGTTGTCCGCCGGCGGGGCGCCTCCGTTCTTCGGCGGGGGCGGGGCAGGTTTGGGATCCTCCTTCTGGTTCCCTGCGGGTTTCGGGGGATTTCCGCCTTGGGCCAAGAGCCGGGCGTCCGCCAGAAGCATGCACGCGGCAAGTACAACCATCGCCTGGACAAGGGCTTTCATCGTTCCTCTCTTCCTGTCCGCTCAGTGCGGAGCGAAGCACGCGCATCGGGGGGGTATGACCGGTTCGCTCAGCCCAGGTAATTCTTGCAGAGCACGGTTTTGACGTCAAGGTTTTAGACGAAAGATTGACCCCTTTGTTACATATAAAGGATTTTCTGGAAAGCGCGGAAAAGGGAGCGGCAGTGGCTTTGAAGACCACTGGGAACTGGTATTGGGTAGTAGACGAGATAGAAGCAGCGGGATTCAAGCCGAAGCTTGTGAACGCCACCAAGGCGAGGCTTCTCATGGGCTGCGAGAAGAAGACTGACAAGCTCGACGTCAAGGGGATGAACAAGCTGCAGCGTTGCGGGACACTTCAGGATGTATGGATTCCTCCATCCGGATTGAGAGACCTGCGGGAACTTCCGCGGACGAGAATGACCTTCGTCAGATACAGGACCCGCTTGAAGAACCGCATACATAGCACGCTATCGAAGTACGGCATTCTTATAGATGAGGTCAGTGACATTTTCGGCCAGCGCGGGAGGATGTTGATTGAGGCTTCGTTGAAGCAGTTGCCTCCTATATTTGAAATGGGCGTTCATCGAGGCTGGGAACACAGTTGCCATGTCCGCAAAGAAACAAGGCAACCGTTATGTGAGCCGTCTCTTTCACAAGGTCAAGTCCAGGCGAAACCACCAGAAAGCCATAGGGGCAGTGGCTCACCACCTGGCTGAGGCCGCTTTCCATGTTCTGACCAGGAATGAACCTTACAAGGATCGAGTGTCCGATAATCCGTCCAAGGAGAGGCAAGCCCGGCATTCGCATGAGGCTTGACCTCGTTCATTGATTGGGTTGCCTCTCCTGGACTTAATCATGCCGCAATGACGGCGAAGAGATGAGTCCGATGGAAAATCGGCAGAGCAAGGACGGATTGAGGACACGGGTGCAGCAAGGTTCGCGCCGGCAAAGCCGGCACGCACCTTGCGATGCATGCTTCTTCGAAGCCAGAGCAGTTTTTCGTCCCCCAGGATGAGGGGGGGACAAAAACTGCCCTGAAGAGGTGCACGATGAACATCTGATGGCAATCCTTGGTTGAGCATACGGTGAAGGTCTTGAAGTCGTCTTTCACTGTATTCGCTTGACAGGTGCAGCGCTTTCAGAGATGCGAACGCAGAATTCAATGGCCCTGCTCCGCTCTGATTTCTGCCCTGATTAGTAACTCAAACCTAGGCACGCGAAATCGTTCAACCGCGTGTTTGCTGGAGCTACGCAGGGCGAAAAAACTCGGTCTGGCCAAGCCAAACGAGTTTTTTCGGGGTGAAGCAATCCTGAAAGTCCGCAGAAGCCTCGGCAGAGAACTTCAGGCGAAGGCGGGTTGGGGCGCTCTGTCACCAGGATCACGGCACTGAGTGCCGTGGCTACATCTGAATCTGCCGTCTCGCTGTGCGTGCGATATTCATCTCTCTTATTGCGAGCGCCCGCCCGTTCCGCGGGTGGGCGCTCGCAATGACAACATATCCCATGACTGGAAAATATTTTGCGATAAATCGGAAAGCCCGGCCCGGAAATTTTCGAGGCAGAATCAGGTAAATCAGTCTCCGCCTCCTCGATTCCTTTTGACGCGGACAGGGATAGAATAGCGCAGTCAATCTGCCGGACCGGCGGGGGATGTAATCGAGGCGACTCCAGTGGATATCAGCGGCGACGGGCAGAGAGGCTGGAAACGCACCCTGTTCGTCGTGTGGCTTGCCGAGGTCTCGAGCTTCGCGGGCTTCTCCTTCGCGTTCCCGTTCCTGCCGTTCTACGTGCGGCAGGAACTCGGCGTGACCGACCCCTCGCACGTGAGCATCTGGGTGGGGGTCATCCAGTCGTCGGCCGCGGTGACCATGGGCCTCATGGCGCCAATATGGGGCATGATAGCCGACAAGTACGGCCGCAAGCTCATGGTCGAGCGATCCATGCTGGGTGCGTGCGCCTCGCTCCTGCTGATGAGCCTGGCGCAGAGCCCCTGGCATCTGCTCGCGATAAGGATTGTCCAGGGAGCGCTGAGCGGCACGATTTCCGCCGCCACGGCCATGGTCGCCTCCGCCACGCCCTCGAAGCGCACGGGGTTCAGCCTCGGGTTCCTCCAGACGGCCACGTTCATCGGCACGTCCGTGGGGCCCCTGGTGGGCGGCATCGCGGCCGAATGGGCGGGGTACCGCTTGTGCTTCATCGCAGGAGGCGTCATGGTCGGCATGGGCGCCATGCTGGTGATTCTCTTCGCCACCGAGGAGCGCTCCGCGCTGGCGCCCGCGGGTGAGGGCGGCGGATCCGGCGGGGCTCCGGGTCTGAAGGCGGTGCTGGCCACAGCAGGCTTCCTCGCGCTGCTCGGCGTCCTCACGGTCACCCATATGACGCGCCAGTCGTTCGCCCCGATTTTCCCCCTGTACGTGGAGGATATCCTCGATGCAGGGTCCAAGGTGCGCGCCCCCTCGATGACAGGACTGCTGCTCGGGCTCGGCGGGGCTGCCGCGGCACTGTCCGCCATGGGCATGGGCTGGCTCAGCGACCGCTGGAGGCCGGGCAGGATCCTGACGGCCGCCACCCTGGCAGGCGGGAGCCTCTTCATGAGCCACGTCCTGCTTTGGTCGGTGATTCCCCTCGCCTTCGTGAGGGCCGGCGTGGGGGCCACGATGGGGGCGATCCAGCCGTCGCTGAACACCCTGGTCCACAGGATGATTCCGAGGCAGAGCCACGGCAGGGCCTACGGCCTGACCCAGAGCGCCATGTCGCTCGGCATGGTGCTCGGCCCCTCGATTGGCGGGCTGCTGGGCGCTGCCATGGGGTTCCGCCTGCCGTTCCTCATCATCGGGGCCTGCGAATTCCTCACGGGCGTCTTCCTTCTTTTATTCCTCCAGCGCCTGCTCGGGGCCGGGAACGGGGGCCGGGCCGCCGGCTCCCGCCCCGCCGCCCCGGATGGGGTCACACCTTGACTTGTGACTTATCGCATTCTACGCGGTGCCAGGGCTCTTAATATTAAGGTGCCTGCGCTCTTAGTATTAAAGTGCCAGGGCTCTTATATAAGGGATCGGGTATTTTCAGGAAATCATCCTGTTTGCTGAAGCTGTGATTGGAGACGCATAATCGGAAGGAATATGGTCAGGATAATCATCGCGACAGCCAAGCCCATCAACGCGAGAAATAGCATTTCTGCGTATTTTGACATGCCCCTTCTTTTCCATAGGAAATAACCCGCCATGGTAATAATCATCAGAAACAAATAAAAAACTTGGAAACGAGGGTTTATCATCAATCTCGTGATAAAAGGGAGTTCGAGTCCTTCGAAGCTGGCGAATATCTCCTTGAATTTAGGCATTACGGATATAAACAGAAAGGATGAGATACCAATAATCAGCAGGAATGATATTCCAATGTACAAGTCGGAATATCTGTTCCCACCCTGCTTTTCGGAGTTTCCCTGGGGGCGGCTCATATAGGCCTTCCGTTTCCTCAACGCTCCTGCATGCCCATGCATAGTACGCACTCTTCGGGGAGGAAGCAATCTCGACTCAAACAGCCAATCGGCTCTCGATGGGTACTTCCGGCTCCAAACTGCCGCAAAAATCCCGGCGAAGAGTCGAATGCTGAAGCCGAAGGCTTCCCTATCCCACTGCAAGGGGGAGAATGGGTCAGGGGTGAGGGGGAAAGGGCAATGGAGCCGGGACGATGCAGAGCAACATCCCGGCTTCTCGCGTGTTGAATAGCCCGTCTGAATCATGCGGAGGTGCGAATGTCGACGATTCTTTGCGGAATCCGAATCGCGGCTGTTCAGGCCGCATGTCTGGCGGCGGTCGTGTTCCAGGCCTGCGTCCTTGCCGAGGAGCCGCAGGATCGCAGGGGCGGGCTAGAGGCGGTCCTTAATCTGCTTGGCAAGGCGATAGCGCGGTTCGACGCGGACAAGGACGGGAATCTCTCCGCGCAGGAACGGGACACGCTGGTCGAATCGCTCAGAGACGCCATGGGCGAAAAGGCGGGCGCGAGGGTCGCGGACCTGCTCAAGAAGGCGGACGCGGATTCGGACGGAACGCTCACCGCTGCCGAGTGGAAGGCTTTCGAGGCGGCCGCAGCGCAGAAGGCCGGGAAGACGGCCGCGGCGAAGACCACCTGCATGGTGCCCATGAGCGACGGGGCGAAGCTCGCCACGGACGTGTACCTGCCCGAGGGCGAGGGGCCGTTCCCGGTGCTCCTCGCGCGCACGCCGTACGGCAAGGGCCAGGGCGCAGCCGGAGCCGCCCCGCTCCTGGCCGCGGGGATTGCCGGCGTCGTCCAGGACATGCGCGGCAGGTTCGACTCGGAGGGCGAGAACGTGCCGTTCATAGGATGCGGATGGGGCAAGTACAAGGACGGGGCCGAGACCGTCGCGTGGATTCGAAAGCAGCCGTGGTGCAACGGCAAGGTCGCCACGTGGGGGACTTCCGCAGGGGGGATAACGCAGAACCTGATGGCCGGGGCGGCGCCCGAAGGCCTGGTTGCCCAGTACATCCAGGTCGCGGCCGCGAGCATGTACCACCACGCCTCCTACGTGGGCGGCGCCTTCAGGAAATGCCAGGTCGAAGGGTGGACCAAGGCCAACGAGTTCGGGTCGTCGATTATGTCCACGGGCAGCGTTCGGCCGTATTACGACGACGCCTGGCGCCAGATGGACTCGACCACGAAGTTCTCAGTCATGAACGTTCCGGCCGTCCACCTCGGCGGCTGGTTCGACACGTTCTCCCAGGGCACCATCGACGCGTTCGTGGGCAGGCAGCATTTCGGGGCCGAGGGGAGCAAGGGCATGCAGAAGCTCGTCATGGGCCCCTGGGACCACGGCGGATGGCGGAACAGGACGGTCGGGGATCTCCGGTTCCCGGGCAACGGCATTCCCAAGGCCTATTCGCTCGAGAGATGGATTGAGCATCATTTAAAGGGCGTGGACAACGGGATCATGAAGGAGCCGGCCGTGACCTACTACGTGATGGGCGACTCGTCGGACTCGACCGCGCCGGGCAACCAATGGAGGTTCGCGGACGACTGGCCCGTGCCTTCGACGCCCACGGAGTATTTCTTCGCAGCCGGCGGCGGCCTCTCGAAGGACAAGCCGATTGACGAATCCATACGCGAATACACGTTCGATCCCGCTGACCCCTGCCCGACAATCGGCGGATGCAACCTCACAATCCCGCGCGGGCCGAGGAACCAGAATCCCGTGGAATCCCGCAAGGACGTGCTCGTTTTCACGACGCCGGTGCTCGACGAGCCGGTCGAGGTCACGGGCAGGGTGTGGGCGAAAATCCGGATTGGCTCGACGGCAGTGGACACCGACCTGTCCGTCAGGCTGTGCGACGTGTACCCGGACGGCAAGAGCTACCTGATGGCCGAGGGCATGCTGAGGCTCCGGTGCCGCGAATCGTTCGAAAAGCCCGTTCTGCTGACTCCCGGAGCCTTCGTCGACGCGTCCGTGGACTGCTGGTCCACGAGCATCGTGTTCAACAGGGGCCACAGGATTCGCGTGACAGTCGCGTCCGGCAACTTCCCGCGGTTCGACGTGAATCCAGGGACCGGCAAGCCGTGGGAGAGCGGCGGGGAGGCCGTGAAGCAGACGAACCGAATCGTATGCGGCGGGGGCGGCGCCTCGCGCGTCGTCCTGCCGGTCGTCGCCCAGGGCGGCAGGAAATAGCGGCCAGGTCCGTGGGCCGGATGCGGCATTCGACGCTGATAACGCCGATGGAAAGCTGATTGACGCTGATTACGCAGCGCTCATGTTCCAATCAGATTCATCGAGCTTCGTATGCCCCCTCACCCTGCCTCTCCCCCCCGGCGGGGGGAGAGGGGCTGAAAGAAAAGCAATCC
>JBFZBV010000012.1:0-12293 GCA_041308285.1 Planctomycetota bacterium
AGGCTGACAGAAGCAATGGGGTTTCCATCGAAATCACTCCGCCAGTTTTCGGTTGAGTACAGGCGCTTCCGGCACCAGGTCCGGTGCGTTCGCGCCCTCAAGGCACGGGGCGCGCACGGCACCGGACTCGATGACCGCATCATGCTCAGGCAGCGGAGGCCCCGGCGGTTTCTCGTGCAACCCCGGCGCCTGCCTCGTGGCGCTGCCGTATCATATTTGCATTGCAAATGTTACGACTCCCCTGTCCTGCCCCCCGCCGCTTTCCGGAGCCGCGCCGCCGAAGATACCATGCGAAAGCGGCGTGCCCGGTTCCACCGGACGACGTCCCCTCCCTTTCCTCTTCAGAATCGACGGATTCCGTGCCCGACCGGGCGCATGGCAAGGGAGCGCCGGTTTCGCCAGGGAAAAGCGGCGCGGCGAAGGAAGCGGCAAGGGGGGCGCCCCTCAATGCTTTCTGGTGGGCGTCGCCCCGCCGGAGGCAGCTTCAGGCCCGGCGGGAATGGTCAGAAGAACCATAAAGATAGACGTCGACGGATCCGAGCAGGCGCTGTTCGAGGGCGGAGTCGATACGATAAGGAAGCACAAACCTATGATATTCAATGAGTTATCGCCAAAGACGATAAGAAATGCCGGAGTAGATCCGGCGCGGTATTTCGAGATGCTCGCAGGCGAGTTCGTCGTATATCGGATTGTCGGCGATTCTCTGCGAAGGATTGGATCCGATGACTATGACGAACTCCAGCGCGATATCAAGGATGGCATATCCAATCTCCTCCTCTCATACGAGGAACTCGCTGCCGGGGGCGTGAAATGATATGCGTGAGGCTCATGGGGGGCCTGGGAAACCAGATGTTCCAGTACGCGGCCGGAAGGAACTTGTCGCTCAGACACGGTACGAATCTCAAGCTCGACCTAGGCTTCCTTCTGGATAGGACACCGAAAAAGGATTTCGTGTACAGGGATTTCGACCTCTGCATCTTCAACGTCCAGGCGGATATCGCGGAACAGGGCGAAACCGTGGCATTCGGGAAACATCGCAAGATTGAAAGGATCCTCCATTCCGCAAAGAGGAAATTAAATTCTGCTGTGCCGGCTTATGTGCGAGAATCCCCTTTCAGGTTCTATCCGCGGTATTTCAAGACGCCGGCGAACGCATACCTAGAGGGGTACTGGCAGAGCGAGAGATATTTCAAGGAAAACGAGCCTGTTATACGAGGAGATTTCACCTTCCGGGAAGGGCTTGACAGGCATGCTCTGCAGATGGCCCGGCGGATTGAGGATTCGGATTCGGTCTGTTTGAACGTCCGTCGAGGGGATTTCGTAAACATCGCGGCGGCGAGCCGCTATCACGGCGTATGCGATACAGACTACTTCCTGCGCGCCGTTTCCGAAATCAAGTCGATAGTCGGCAAACCCAGATTCTTCGTATTTTCCGACGACATCGAATGGTGCCGGACCAATCTCCCCATCGACCCTCCACCCACAATCGTGGACCACACCTACGCAGGTGCTAGATTCGGACAGTATCTTCAGCTCATGTCCGGCTGCAGGCATTTCATCATACCCAACAGCTCCTTCGGATGGTGGGCGGCCTGGCTCAGCAGGAACCCCGGCAAGGTCGTCATAGCGCCGAAGCAATGGTACAGGGACAACCGAATGGATACGAGATACCTGACGCCGGAGGAGTGGATTAGAATCTAACGCGGGGTTCCGACCGGCACATGCAAGGAGATTCGGAATGATTTTGCTTGTCACTGGATCCTCCGGCCTCATTGGCGGGCAGGTTGTCGAGTATTTCGCCGGGAAGGGACACGAGGTACACGGCATCGACAACAACATGCGCGCGGATTTCTTTGGCCAGCAGGGCGACACGCGATGGAACCAGAGGAGACTGACGGAACTGTTCCCCAATTTCCGCCACCACGATTTGGATATCCGCGACCGTGCGGGCATTTCAGAACTGACAGGCAGCCTGGAGCCCGATGCCATCGTGCACGCCGCGGCACAGCCGAGCCACGACTTGGCGGCTTCGCGGCCGTTCGACGATTTCGACGTGAACGCTGTGGGGACGTTTAACATGCTGGAGGCAGCGAGAAGGCACGTGCCGGACTCGCCGTTCGTACACATGTCTACGAACAAGGTCTACGGGGACGCCCCTAACGAGATTAGGCTGAGGGAACTCGAGAAGAGATACGAATACGACGAACCCGGATACTCTAATGGGATTCCGGAATCATTGAGGATAGATCAGTCCAAGCACTCGATATTCGGGGCTTCCAAGGTCGCAGCTGACATAATGGTTCAGGAATACGGCCGATACTTCGGCATGAAGACATGCTGCCTCAGGGGCGGATGTCTTACCGGCCCGACTCATTCGGGCGTGGAGCTGCACGGCTTCCTGAGCTATCTGGTCAAGGTGAACCTGGAGGGCGGGACATACAACATATTCGGTTACAAGGGGAAACAGGTGCGCGACAACATCCACTCGCAGGACGTTGCCAAGTTCATCGAAATGTTCATCCTGTCGCCGCGTCAGGGAGAGGTCTACAACCTTGGGGGCGGGAAAGCGAATTCCTGTTCAATACTCGAAGCGTTCGAAATCGTCCAGGGGATGACGGGTAAAAAGATGAAATACAAGTATTTCGACAAGAACCGGGAAGGCGACCACATCTGCTACTATTCGGACCTGCGCAAGATGAAGAGTCATTACCCGGATTGGGACATAACGATTCCCCTGTCGGGGATATTCCGCGACATCGTAGAGGGATGGGGGAAGAGACTGAGCCGATGACTTCTTCCGGCGAAACTAGTGGTTGCGGGTCGAGGTCAGACGTGCCCGATCCCGGGAATCCTCATGTTTCCGTCGTGATACCGCTCTACAACGGCAAGGAATTCATCCTTAGATCAGTGAAATCAGTACTGAATCAGAGTTTCACTGATTTCGAGCTCATCGTCGTCGACGACGGATCAACCGATGGCGGGGGGAATACCGTCGGCGATATAAAGGACGGCCGGGTGAGACTGGTCCGGCAAACGAACGCCGGCGTAAGTTCAGCGAGAAACCGCGGGATTGCGGAATCCAATGGCATTTTCATAGCGTTCCTCGATGCTGACGACGAATGGGATTCGGCCTTCCTTGAAGCAATCGTCAATCTTACGAAATCCTGCCCTGCCGCGGGACTGTACTCCACGGGATATCGGATGGTCTATCCGAAAGGTCCTGACGTCGAAGTTACCATCAGCGATCGCGGCGGAAGAACCGCCCTGTACGTCCATGACTATTTCAAGCTTGCCTCCCAATATGCGTTCATCCATACGAGCGGGGTTGTGATTCCGGCCGGGGTCATCCGCCAGGCCGGCACCTTCCTCGACGGGTTGAAGCACGGAGAGGACCTCGAGATGTGGGCCCGAATCGCGGTGAAGTTCCCCCTGGCGTACGACAGGCGGGTCTTGTTCAGCTTCCACCAGACGGGTGTGGAAGGAAAGCCTCGATATCGAGAATGCCTGGGGATGGATCCTGTCCTTTCGACGCTGAGAAATCTTGCGCCCCGCTGGAACTCCTGCCTGGGAAACAGGGATAGCATAGAGACGTACATGTCCAGCCATTTCAAAAGGACATGCTGGTCGTGGGTGACCATGAAGAATTGTGATGCGCTGACGCACTACATGGATATGAACGGAATGCGATTTTGCGGGTTTTCAGCATCGACCATAGGGAGAATCAAGCCGGTATGGCTGGGCCTTCGATTCCTGTCCTTGTGGACAAAGGCCGGGCACTCGAGAACGACGCTGAGATTCCTCGATGGAAGAAAGAATATGCACGGAGTCACCATGCGCATATCACCGCGCGGAACTCGTTCGAAGGCTGATTGCAGATGACTGGCATGCCGCCGGACAGCGTTGGAAGCCAGGGCAGGAAAAAAATTGGCATCAGCATTCCCGCAATCGCCTCGGCTATCATCATTTGTACGGTTGCTTTTGCCTTCATGACTCCGGCCGGCAGGCATCTGGCGATGCCCGGATTCTTCTGCGCGCTGATTGTCCTCTGGCTCTGGACCGCGCTGTGGGACCGCGACGGGCGGATTCCGCTGTTCGACGCGGGCATGCTGTGCGCCATGGCCACTTTAATCTACACGGTCTACCCGCTGGTAAACTACTGGGCGGACGGGTACGAGTTCGGCATCCTGGCCGACGCCAGGCTGCAGCAGTACAAGATAGCCCCTGCGGAACTGGGCTTCTTCCACTGGCGGCACGTCCTGTACCTGTTCTTCTTCGTATCGTTCTACTGGATGTTCCGCGGCAAAGGGCGATTGGAAACAGGCAACGCTGCAGCGCCCGACAGACCTGCGGGGAAGGCTATACTCGCGATATTTCTGCTTTTGACAGTGTACTTCTACGTTCTCCTGGTGAATACCGGAGTCAATTACAACGTAAGCTACAATCCCGAGACGTACGCAAAGAACTTCGCCGCATGGAAAAACTTGCCCCTGCTTCTGCTGCAGGTCTCGACCAAGCTCTGGGCGATACTTTTCCTGTTCAAGATTGCGCTCCTGTACGTCGTGGTCAGCCGCTGCAGGGACAGGAAATGGCTGGTGATTCTGCTGATCTGGGTTGCGGTCGAAATCGTCCAGGCGGTCACGATAAGGGGAGCGCGCACGGGACTGGTGCTCTTCCTGATTGCGGCGGTCCTTCTATACCACAGACTGATAAAGGCGCTGTCCATGAGGTTCCTCCTGGGCTTCGGGACCTCTCTCCTGGCGATTTTCATAGTGCTGGGATTGTACCGCTCCTACGCCGACGTCGCTGCCCTGCGCGAGGGCCTGTCCGCGGCCGAAGGCGGGATACTCTCCGGCCAGAACGAATTCCAAGCCCTGCTGGGAACGGCCTGGGATGTCATGCAGAGAAAGGAGATGGGCGCGAAGCTGCCCTGGTACTTGTACATCAACGACGTCATAAACATCCTGCCGCCCCGGCAGGTGATACCGTTCGAAATGTTTCCGGCGTCGGAATGGTACCTGCGCGAAATCGGCATGAGCGGAACCGGCCAGGGGTTCATGTGGGGCGTGATAACCCAGTGCATCGTAGGGCTGGACTGGATCGAACTTGCGCTGAGAGGCGCCTTGCTTGGGGTGATTCTCGGCGCGTTCCACCGCTGGTACGTGAAAAACCAGACAGGATTCCTGGCCACGCTGATTTACCTGTTCTTCTGCCTCAGAATCTACTACACGTTCAGGGATACCACATTGAGCCCGCTTTCAGATTTCGTCTGGGTTGTAATCCCGTTCCTGCTTTTCATGCACTTCGGGAAGGCGTTGTTCCACAGGAAGCCTGCGGTTGCCGACGAGATTGCTTCGCTTCGCTCGCAATGACAGCAAGGGTGTTTTCCCTCGAGAGTACGCCTATGCTGTCATCGCGAGGAGCGCGAAGCGCGACGCGGCGATCCCATCTGGAATGAGATTGCTTCGCTTCGCTCGCAATGACAGTAAGAGTGCCCGGCCTGATAATCATACTTCTTCTGTCATCGCGAGGAGCGGAGCGACGAAGCGATCTCATCTACCGATGACAGATCACCGATAACCGACTAATAAAAACCGTTTTCCGACCTCTACTGAACGAATGCGCATACTTCATCTAATCCACAGGCTCAGCGGCGGGGGTGCCGAGCGGCAGCTGTGCTATCTCGCCCCGGAGCAGCGCCGGATGGGTCACGACGTCCACGTCGCCTATTCAATCGAGAGCCATCCGGAGTCCGGCATGGACGGCGTTGAACTCAGCAAGCTCAGGAAGATTTCCAACTACGACCCGAATCTACTCATTCAGCTTGTCGATCTCATGCGCAGGATCAGGCCGGATGTGGTCCAGACCTGGATACTGCAGATGGACGTGCTGGGCGGCTCTGCGGCGTTGATTACAGGCGCGCCGTGGATTCTGCGCGAACCGAGCTCGTCGATGGGATATAAGCCTTCTCTGAAGCACCGACTCCGGCGTTTGCTTGGATCCAGAGCGGAGGCGGTGGTCTCGAATTCTGAAGGCGGCCGCGATTACTGGACCAGCCGGTCCCCCCGCCCTCTGCGCTTCGTTGTCCGCAATGGGCTGCCCATCCGGGAAATGCTTTCAGTACATGCAGGAATGCCCGAGGGGCTTTCTCGAACGACGCTCCCAATCGTGTTGTTTGCCGGCAGGCTGACGGAAGGAAAGAACATCGAGAAACTCCTCGAGGCAGTATCGAACGACGCTCTGCGCCGGGAAATGATGTGCGTCATCTGCGGTGACGGGCCGCAGAGGGGCCGGCTCGAGCGTGAGGTCCGCGAACGAGGCCTTGACTCGATTGTCAGGTTCGCGGGGCAGCTGCCTGCTGCGCCGGTCTGGGCCCTCATGAAGAAGGCGTCTGCGTTCGTCTCTCTCAGCGAGTACGAGGGGTGCCCGAACTCAGTCATGGAAGCCATGGCCTGCGGATGCCCGCTTGTGGTATCGGCGATCCACGCGCACCGGGAAATCCTCGACGAGAGCAGCGCGATGTTCGTGGATCAAAACGATGTCGGGGCGGTCGTGACCGGCATACTTCTGGCGCTCGTCAACCGCGAAGAAGCCCTGGAAAGGGCGGCGAATGCGCTGGCCGCTGCGAATGAATTCACAATCGGCGCAATGGCGAGGGAATACGACAAGGTATACGAGCAGGTCCTGAGGAGCCGCGGATGTGCGGGATAGCGGGAATCTGGAGCTTCAGGGAACCCGTGGACGAGGCGACGCTCGTCGCCATGCGGGACACCATGACGCACCGCGGGCCCGACGACGCCGGAATCTGGCGATCGCAGGACGGGACCGTGGGCATGGCGCACCGCCGACTGTCCATAATCGACCTTTCCCCGGGCGGGCATCAGCCAATGTCCGACCCCTCGGGCCAGGCAATCGTCGTGCTCAACGGGGAAATCTACAACTTCCGGGATCTTCGCGGAGAACTGGAGAAGGCAGGGCATGCGTTCAACACGCAGAGCGACACGGAGGTTCTTCTGAAGGCCTACCGCGCCTGGGGCGAGGGATGCCTGGCGCGACTCACTGGAATGTTCGCATTCTGCATATACGACAGGCGCAAAAAGGTCCTGTTCCTGGCCAGGGACAGGGCAGGGGAGAAGCCGCTGTTCTACTCCCGCTCGCCCGGCAGGTTCGCGTTCGCGTCCGAGCTCAAGGCCCTGATGGCGGATCCCGCGTTCCCGAGGAGGCTCAATCCCGACGGCCTGGAGCACTATCTCATGTACGGCTACGTGCCCGGGGACAAGTCGATTCTCGAGAACGTTCACAAGCTCCCTGCCGGGCATTGCATGACCCTCGACATCGAGAAGGACAAGCTGGACGTCAGGCCCTACTGGAGGCTGCCTGAAAGGACGGAGGACCGGGGCGAGTCAGCCGACGAACTCGCGGACGAGCTGGAGAAGCTCATCGAGGACTCAATCCGGGGGCAGCTGTACGCGGACGTTCCGCTGGGGATACTCCTGAGCGGCGGGATGGATTCCAGCGTCGTCACCGCAATCGCATCGCGGGTTTCGCCCGGCAAGGTCAGGACCTATACGATAAGCTTCCCGAACAACAGAGCATTCGACGAGGGCCGTCACGCCCGGCTCGTGGCGAATCACTTCGGCACCGAACACACCGAGCTCGAAGCCGAACCCGGGACAGTCGATCTGCTCTCCGACTTGGCAAAGCAATACGACGAGCCGCTCGCCGACTCGTCCATGCTGCCGACGTACCTTGTGTCGCGGCTCATACGCCGCAGCGCGACCGTGGCGCTCGGCGGCGACGGCGGCGACGAGCTCTTCGGAGGCTACCTGCACTACAACTGGATCCTGAGGCAGGAAAGGGCGAGGAAGTTCCTGCCGTCGCCGGTAAGGCATGTCGTCTCCGGAGTCGGAAGGCAGTGCATACCGCTTGGGGTGAAAGGCAGGACTTACGTCATCGGGCTTGCAGGAGACGTCATGAAGAGCGTAGCGCACGTCAACGTCTTCTTCGACAGCCACGTCAGGCGGCAGCTGCTGGCCCCCCTGGCGAAAGCGCAGGGCATGCGGCGACCCCTGGCCGACGACTACAGGGCGAATTTGCCTGTGCCGGGCGGTTCAGCTCTGCACCGGGCCATGGCCATGGACTTCCGCACGTACCTGCCCGACGACATACTCGTCAAGGTCGACCGTGCGAGCATGCTCGCGTCGCTCGAAGTGCGCGCCCCCCTGCTCGACTACCGCATCGTCGAGTTCGCTTTCAGCAGAGTGCCTGACAGGCTCCGGGTGTCGGGGAGCGGCAGGAAGCTCCTGCTTCGCAGGCTCGCGGAGCGCCTTCTGCCCGCCGGGCTGGATTTGAAGAGAAAGCAGGGGTTCGCGATTCCAATTTCCAGCTGGATCAAGGGATCCTGGGGCGCGTATTTCGAGGAGGTGCTCGGCGGGCTTCCGGCCGAGATCTTCAGCAGGGCTTTCGTCTCCAGCCTCATCAAAAGCAATAGAATGGGATTGGCGAACTACAACAGGCTCTTCGCGCTCGTCATGTTCGAGCTGTGGAGAAGGCACTACGGGATTTCGCTCCCCTAGATGAGATTGCTTCGCTTCGCTCGCAATGACAAAAAGGGCAATAGGCAATGATGCGCCTACTTGTAATGTCATCGCGAGGAATCTTGCAGCAGAGCCCTTTGAAGTTCGCAGGTCGGTACGCCGCAGGATGACGACGCAATCTCAATGAGATTGCTTCACCCCGGATAGACTCGGTCGGGGTTCGCAATGACACTTTCTGCTGTGTCATCGCGAGGAGCACGAAGTGCGACGACGCGATCCCGTCCTGACGATCCGCCTTCGCCTGAAGTCCTCTGCCGAGGCTTCAGCGGACCTTCGGGATTGCTTCGGCCCTTTTGGCTGGGCCAGGCCTCGCAATGACGGCAAGGGCTTTTCCCTGACGCCATACACATGCTGTCATCGCGAGGAGCACGAAGTGCGACGACGCGATCCCGTCCTGACGATCCGCCATCGCCTGAAGTCCTCTGACGAGGCTTCAGCGGACCTTCGGGATTGCTTCGGCCCTTTTGGCTGGGCCAGGCCTCGCAATGACGGCAAGGGCTTTTCCCTGACGCCATACACATGCTGTCATCGCGAGGCACGCGCAGCGCGACGCGGCGATCTCGACGAGATTGCTTTTACCCCTGGTAGCCTTTGTCGGGGTTCGCAATGGCAAACAGAAAATCGCGGTATTGAATGCCCTACTTCGTGTACATCATGACGAACGAGGGGAACCGGGTCCTGTACACCGGCGTCACGAACGACCTCGTAAGAAGAGTCTTCGAGCACAGGGAGAAGACAGTCAAGGGTTTCACCTGCAGGTACAACGTAACCAAGCTCGTCTACTATGAGGGTTTCGAAGGCGTCGAGCAGGCGATTCTCAGGGAAAAGCAAATCAAAAACGGGTCTAGAAAGAAGAAAGTCGACCTGATTGATGCCATGAATCCGGAATGGAACGACTTGTATCCCGTGATTGCAGGGCTTGAAACCGGATGAAATTGCTTCGGCCCGGATGGCAAGGCGGGCCTCGCGGATTACACGCGGCCGTGAGATCGCCGCGCCCCAGGCGGCCTCGCGGGGCTCGCGATGACAAACCGGAACTTGTCATCGCGAGCGCCCACCTGCGGAACGGGCGGGCGCTCGCAACAAGAGAGATGAATATCGCAGGCACAGCGAGACGGCAGATTCAGATGTAGCCACGGAACGGCGCCTGTCCGCCCCGCCTTCGTCCTGACGAGCGTGTCGGAGTGAAACCCGACCCTCCTTCGTCTGACGTTCGATTTCAATGACGGAGCGGAGCACGCCCCGCCTTCGCAGACTTGAATTCACGAAGCGGAGCGTAGCACGCCCCGCCTTCGCTCTGATGCGCAGGGAAAAGCTTCGGCGGGCTTTGCTCCGCCCTCGGACCGGCCGCCAGGCGTAGGCGTGGCGGGCTTTGCTCCGCCCTCGCGCCGACTACAAGGCGAAGGCGGGGCGGGCTTCGCTCCGGGGGCGGCTACATCCGCCGCGGGGAACCGGATTAAGGAAACAAGAGCCTGAGGGGCTTTGTTTCTTTAGAAGGAGCGCGCGGCGCTACGACGCGATCTCGTCCTGACGATCCGCCTTCGCCTGAAGTCCTCTGCCGAGGCTTCGGCGGACCTTCGGGATTGCTTCGCTTTGCTCGCAATGACAGCAAGGGAGTCACCCATGATGAACTCTTTTCTTGTCATCGCGAGGCGCGCGCAGCGCGACGCGGCGATCTCGACGCGTAACATCGGCTTAGACAAGGAGCCATGCTGGATTCAAACGGAATCAAGTCAATCGCCAAGGGCCTTCTCACGTTCATCCCCGGCTTGCGCGGCAGGCGCACCAGGGAAGGCGGAGGGGCGAATTCAGCGAGGTACTGCTACTCGGTCTGGATGCGCCACCTGGTCCTCGCGCGCAAGTCCGGACTGACATCGCAACCCGACGTTGTCGCGGAGTTCGGCCCCGGGGACTCCATCGGCGCCGGCCTGGCTGCGTTGCTCTCGGGAAGCAGCTCACTGCTGTGCTTCGATGCGGTGCCGTTCGCGTCCAACAGCGGCAACTCGAGGATTTTCGAAGAACTCCTGAAGCTCTTCATGGACAGGAGCCCCATACCGGGCATGGGGGAGTTCCCGAAAATATCGCCTCGACTCGATTCGTATGCATTCCCCTTGGACACAATCCCGGCCGCCATACTCGGCAAAGCCCTTGATGAAGGAAGAACCCGGGCAATCAGGGGCGCGATAGCAAAGGGTGGAAACCAATCCGGCGAAACGGCAATTATCCGATACATCGCTCCGTGGAACGCTCAGGACGCGGCGGCCGAGGGGACAGTCGACATGCTGTTTTCCCAGGCCGTGATGGAGCATGTGGACGATCTCGAAGCTGCGTATGCGGCAATGCATCGTTGGCTCAAGCCCGGCGGCGCCATGTCGCATGAAATCGACTTCAAATCCCACGGCACGGCCTCGGTTTGGAACGGGCACTGGGGTTATTCGGACGCCACGTGGAAGATTATCAGGGGCCGGCGACCATACTTCCTCAACCGGCTGCCCTGCGGCGACCATGTCGGCCTGATTGAGAAGGCGGGTTTCGAAATCACCCATCTGTCGCGGCAGGAGGAGGAGTCCATCCTGCGATCGAGCCTGTGCGGACGGTTGGCCGGGATGTCGGACCTGGATTTGCGCACGTCCTCGGCCCACGTCATTGCGGTCAAGAGAGGTTGACATTGGATCCCGAGGTGAGGGTTCTCGTGACCGGCGGATCGGGATTCATCGGGACGAACCTGGCCGGGCATTTCCTCGAAAATGGAATCAGGTTCCTCAACTTCGACGTCGCGAACCCTCTGTGCGCCGAGCATGAGCCCTTTTTCACGAAGGGCGACGTCCTTGACGAGAAAGCATTGGATCGCGCGTTTTCGGATTTCAATCCTACTGCCGTGGTCCACATGGCAGCCAGGACGGACCTCGGCGAGAAGAAATCCCTGGACGGATACAAAGCGAACACAAGGGGCACGGAGAACGTGCTCGGCCGTATAAAGGTAACGCCGTCGGTCCGCAGGGCGATAATCACGTCGAGCATGCTGGTGTGCCGGCTCGGGCACGTGCCTGCATCGGACAGCGACTACTCCGCGCCCAACCTGTACGGCGAGAGCAAGGTGCTTACGGAGAAGATGACAAGGGAAGCGGGCCTCCCGCGCTCATGGCTCATCATCAGGCCCACGACAATCTGGGGGCCGTGGAGCTACCGCTACAGGGACGAGCTGTTCGCAGTGCTTAGAAAGGGCCTGTACTTCCATCCCGGTAAGAAACCCGTTCTCAAGACGTACGGATACGTCGGCAACACGGTCCACCAAATCCGTCGCCTGCTCGATCTCCCTGATTCTGCCGTGCAGGGCATGACCTTCTATCTCGGTGATCCTCCCGTCATTCTCAGGGAATGGGTGGACAAGTTCTCCCTGGCCCTGCGCGGAAGGAAGGCCAGGTTGATTCCGAGATGGCTGCTCCGATGCGCGGCGCTGGCTGGCGACGCGGCTCGAATCCCGGGCATCCGGCCGCCGCTGACGACGTTCCGGTACAGGAACATGGTGACGCCCAACGTCGTGGATGTCGAGTCGACTATCGCAATCACCGGGACCCAGCCTTTTTCCCTGGATGACGGCGTCCGCCTCACGGTCGAATGGCTGGAGAAGCATATGCGATGAGATTGCTTCGGCCCGGATGGCCGGGTCGGGCCTTCTAAGGAAACAAATCCCCTCAG
>JBFZBV010000013.1:0-5622 GCA_041308285.1 Planctomycetota bacterium
GGCCCGGTCCATGGCCTGGCTCTCGACGGCGGGGTTCCACCACCGGTCGAAGAGCACCACGTGCGAGGCGGCGGTAAGGTTGAGCCCGGTCCCGCCTGCCTTTATGGACAGCACGAAGAACGGAGGCCCGTCTTCTTTCTGGAACGCTTCGACCAGCTTCCTGCGCGAACCCACGGGCGTGCCTCCGTGAAGGACCAGCCCGTGCTTTCCGAAGACCTCCGACAGGAAAACGGAGAGCGGGCCGGTAATCTCCCTGAACTGGGTGAATACGAGCGCCTTCTCCCCGCGGGACGCCACCTCCTCGCATATCTCCCGGAGCCTCGCATACTTGCCGCTGTCCTTCTCGAGGTAGCCGCCGTCGCCGAGGAGCTGCGAAGGGTGGTTGCAGAGCTGCTTGAGCCGCATCAACTGCGCGATTACGAGCCCCCTCCTCTGCATGCCCGCGGCCTGATTGAGAAGGCCGCGCAGGTCGTCCGTGAGCTTCACGTACAGGGCGGCCTGCTTTTTCGAAAGGCCGCAGGACACCTTCAGCTCCGTCTTGTCCGGCAGGTCGGGCGCCACCTTGCGGTCGGTCTTGAGCCTTCTCAGGATGTACGGGCCCACGAGGTTCCTGAGCGGCGCATAGCGGTCGAGCTCCCTCGATTCGAGCCTGCCCACGAAGTCCCTGAACTTCTTCCCGGATCCGAGCAGGCCCGGGCAGAGGAAGTCGAAAATCGACCAGAGGTCCGACAGGCGGTTCTCAACGGGCGTACCGGTCAGAGCGATTCTGGCCCTCGCCTTGATTCGCTTCGCCGCCCTGCTTTGGAGCGCGCCGGCGTTCTTGATGGCCTGAGCCTCGTCCAGCACGGCGATGTCCCAGGACGGCTCGAGAATCCACGGCGTCCGGGTCAGCATCCCGTACGTGCAGATTACCGCGTCCGGGACCGCGCCGCCGCCGGATTTGCGCCTAATCGCATTTTCCGCCGCCTTCATCTCGGCCGCCGAGGACTCGGACGGATGGCAGTAGCGCACGTCGAGCGAGGGCGCGAAACGCGTAATCTCGGCCTTCCAGTTGGAAATCAGCGACGCGGGAACCACCAGAAGCGAAGGCCCTGCTTTTCCCGACCCTGCCGGGGGCCGCTTCCTGGCAGCGAGCAGGAGCGCGATTACCTGTATCGTCTTGCCAAGGCCCATGTCGTCCGCCAGGCAGGCGCCCAGGCCGAGCCCGCTCAGGAGCCGGAGCCAGTTCAGCCCCTCCTGCTGGTACGGCCTGAGCACGGCCTTCAGATCCGCCCCCGGTCCGGATCCGGACAGGCTTTCGGGATTCCTGAGCCCCTCCAGGACGGCGGCGAGGTCATCCCCGGCGCGGACCGCGGACCACTCCCGGGACGGCTCCGCGCGGTCCTCCTCGAGGTCGAGCTCCCTTCCCGCCCCGGCGAGAAGGCGCATGCCCTCGATGAAAGTGAGCCCGCCTTGCCCGGCCGCCCGCTCGACCTGCTTCCAGTGCTCGATTGCCTCCCTGAGCTTCGCAGGATCGGCCTCCACCCACTGCCCCTTGAGAAGGACAAGGCCTCCCTCGGAGGCCAGGAGGCTTTCCAGCTCGGCGCGGCTGAGCTCCTCGTCGCCGAGCGCGACGTCCATGCGGAAGCCGAGAAGGCCCTCGGCGCTCATCCTGGTTCCCGAGGCCGTGCCTATGGTCGCGCGCACCTGCGGCCTCGGCCGCTTCCTCCACCAGTCCGGGACCCTGACCACGACCCCGGCATCTTCGCATGCCGGCACGTCGCAGAGGAACGAGTACGCCTCCGGAGGGGTCCATGCTACGGGATGATAGACGTCGCCCGAATCCACCAGCTTCCGCAGGAATTCGCTCTTCTCCGCCGCGGCCGAGACCGGCGAAAGCAGGCGCAGGAGCGCCTCGCGATTCCTCGCTCCCGCGTATTCCTCGAGCGCCCGGTTGAGCGGGATGTGCCTCGGCTGTCCGCCTGCGCTCATCCCGGAGACGTAGGTGGCCAGGAATGCGAACGGCCTCTCCGGATCGCGCTTGTTCTCCGCCAGGTGGAAGCACACCCTGCCAACGGGCTTGAACTGCGGCGCCGACTCCTCCAAAAAACCCGCCAGGCCCGCGGCATGGCCTCGGACTTTCCGCCTGAGCCATGCGTCGAGCATGGTCCAGACGGATTCGAGCGTCTCCGTGGACAGGTATTCAGCCCCGGCCATGGGAGGGGCCGACAGGAGCATGGCCGCAAGCTCGGCCTGGCCCGGCGGATCGGTGGACTCAAGCGAGACGTCGGACCTGCACAGGGCTGCGACGCAGCCCGCCGAGAAGCCGCGCCAGTATCCGGCCGAGGGGGTAAGCCCGTCGCCGGACTTGAGTGCCGCGAGCATGAACAGCCCGCGGGCCGTGTCCTCGGCGAAAGCCCCGGCCAGGCCCTGGGCGTCCTGGCCGCCCGGTTTCCCGGAATCCTGCGACTCCGCTACTATCCGCCCCGACGGCGTGATTCTGAGATCAAATCCCTGCGCCATGCGCTCTCCCGGAAACGCGGGATGATATCATGATTCCGGTGCGCATGCCCGCTTTTGCCGGCCGGCAGGAAGTGCCCGGCCTGGCGCCTGTCAGCGAAGGCCAGGGGGCCGCCCTCGAACGGCCGGGGGTGGCGCGCGGTGGATTACGGTACGCTCAGAGATCAGCGAAAGGGATCGCGGTGACCCCCGGGGCCACTCGGACTGGTCACGCCCGCGACCATGGCCCGGGCCCGACCCACCGATCAGTGAACTCCCTCCCTTCGGAAAGAGCCTCGGCAACGGGACCGAGGAATCCTTTGATCGCTTTGATCACATCGGCCAGTTCGCCGGGCACTCCCTCCAGGCGGTTCTTCCGGAGGAAGCCGCGCCACTGGGCCGCTTTTCCCGCGTCCGAAGCGAATTCCAGGCTCAGGGCCGCAGGCCGGGGAATGATCTCGAGCTTTCGCCTCTTGAAAGTCTCCCGGATCGCCTTGGCCAGGACGGGACCCTCGAAGTCGAACTGGCGGGAAAGGGCCCACACGTCGAAGAAGTCGCGGATACGGCTGTTCAGAAGCCCCCGCAGGACCATGGTGTGGAACTTCTCGGCGATCACGCTCTCGCGCGTGTACCCCCGGATCTTCGGGGCAGGCAGGTCGAGGATCGTTGGGTAATCCGATGTCACCGGACCGGGCACCACGGCGTCGCCGAAGCCCACGTCAATCTGCATCGAAATCCGAGCCGTACCGAGCTGTCCCCGGAACCGGACGCGCACGCCCTCGTACTCGGCTTCCTCGGCGATTCCCTCGCCGGCGACGCTCCCCGGATCGAAGTCCAGCCCGTCGGGCTCGACGTCCTGCCTGCACACATCCTTCAGGTGAGCGACGATGTTCTCGATGCCATTGTCGACATAACCAAGAAGGTCGATGTCCTTGGTGGAGCGCGTGAGGGAGACGCCCCAGGCGGAGAGCATCAGCGCCCCCTTCAGGACGAACCGCTCGGCGAGCGGTGATCTCGAAAGGCGAAACAGGAAGCGCTCCATGGCGAAGTACTGGAGGATCTCGTTGAAGGGCCGGTCGCTCTTGTGCGCCCGGTTCAGCAGGCGCTGCCGGATGGAGGCGGCGACGTTCCCGGGCTTTGGACGCTTCAAAGGAGGGCCTCGATGTAGGGACGAATCACTTTCTCGACGCGGCACACGCGGGCGAAGCGCAGGATTTCGTCGGGCTGGCCGTGTTTCCCGCTCAGATAGAGTTTCAGCGCTTCGAGCGCAACGTCGAGACCGAGCTTGTTTCGGTACTTGAAGCAGTCGGCCACCGACTTCGCCGCTCCGTAGACGCGCACATCGACCCCGTCCTGTTCGACGGTCTCGATGCCCTCCGTAAAGGCTTCCCCCGTGAACCAGAACACGCGAAGCGGCGGATGTTCCAGCTGCGGAGGTTCGGCTCCCCTCCTGAGCGCGATGTGGACCTCGTGGGGAATCTGTGTCGTGATCTCGTGGATCGCCAGGGCGGAGAGCAGGCAGAGCACGCTGTCGGGAACGCGCAGAGCCACGGTGACGAGGTCGGGGGCGCCCAGCGGCGGCAGGTCCGCGAGCCGGTACAGCCCGCGCCCGAGTCGTTCCAGCACCCCGGAATCCCGCATGGCATAGAGCGTCCGCGGATGGACCCCGAGCCGTATCGCCTCCGTCGTTCGCAGGATTCCGCCGCGCTCACGGAAGATGGACGCCGCCCGGGCGGAAGGGCCCTTTTCCATTTGTCTTCGCTTTTGCCCCATGGATAGTTTCACCATCATATATTGCTATTTGCTTGGCATACTATCCATTGCTGCCCGCATTGTCAAGCATCATTGTTTATTCCAGGTGCCTGCGCGAACCCGGAATCAAAACCAGAGGACGAGTCCTGCTTCGCGTGAGTGCCCCCCTTCCCGAAATTCTTAGCTGAAAATTCTGAGAATGAGGTGAGGTAATTCCCTCCTCCGGGGCACGCCGCAGGCGTGAAAGGAGGAGAGATGATCACGGGAGAATCGGACATCCTTTCATTTTGCCTGGAGTCTCGGCGCCCCCGTGGAATCGCAGGCTTTTTATCGTTTCCGGGAATTCCACGGCGACTGCAGGTCTTGTTCCATTTCTTTTTTTCCGGCAGGAGCCATAGAATGTGTTCATGCTGATTTGACGAAGGAGATGCGCATGAATGCCCTCAGGACCGCGGCTCTGGGATTCGCGTGGATTGCACTGCTGGCGCTCTTCCTTGCCTGGGACGGGTGCGCGGCGGAAACCTATCCCGAGTCCTGGGAAAGCGGGGGCACGAGAATCAGGCTGCTGGCTGAAAACGCGGTCGGTCCGAGCTGGATTTCATGGAAGCACCCAAACCTGCCGGGCGCCCGGATTGTCTACGTCGACACGGAAGAATGGGAGCTCTGGGTCATGGACGAGAACGGGGGAAACAAGAAGCCCCTGACAAGACGCGGGAGCAACGCGATGGGCGTCGATTTCCCGCTCGACGGCGGCGGCAAGGGCCCGCGCGTGAAGTGGAAGGGCGACTCCAAGGCGCATCCCACGCGGCCGATAATCCTGCTCAAGGCCGAAAACGACAACAGCCCCCACAAGGCCTTGCGCAATTCCCCGAGCATAGGCTGGGACAACGACATCTGGGCGCTGAACGTGGAGACTCGAAAGTACACGCGCCTCACCAGCCTGGAGCCCGGCCAGGGCCTCCAGCACACCGCAATCTCCGACGACGGCTCATGGTTCGTTTATCCGCTCCGCTACGATTTCGGCAGCCCGCCCGACAACTTCGGCTTCGCCAGGATGGTGTTCTCCGAGCTTCTGGTCGACGAGAAGGGGGATCCGAGGCTCGAGAAACGGTTCGAGGCCGAGCCGAACGGCAAGATGTACTACGAGCCCATCGACATCCGGCGCAGGCCTTCGGGAGGATACACGCTCCTGTACGTCGCGGGCCCCGGGAGCCTGCTCGACCCGTACAAGTACGAATGGACGCCTGAAGGCGGCAAGGCCGAGGCGGCCAACACGAGGCTGCAGAACACGCCCGACCTCCACGAGGAGTTCACGATGTTCTCCCCCGCCGGCGACAGGATCGCGTGGATGAGGGGCCCGGCCGGCGGCGCGAAGTACCTGGCCGACCTATA
>JBFZBV010000014.1:0-9254 GCA_041308285.1 Planctomycetota bacterium
ATGAACATGGACGACCTGGACGAAAAGGATGTTGTCCGGGACGGGCCGCAGGAAGGATCGCCCGAGGAATTCACGCCGATATCCCTCGAGGAGTTCGATGCGGCGCAAGGCGGCAACGAAAGCCCCACAGTGACGGTAAGCCCTGACCAGCTGCTCAAGGCCGTGCCGGGCGTATCCGCGTACATCGACGCCGATTTCGAAATCCCCGAGAACGTGAAGCACTACAAGGTGATACGCGAAATCGGCTCGGGCGGCATGGGCAAGGTCTACAAGTGCCTCGACACGGAGCTCGGCCGGTACGTGGCCCTCAAGGTCCTGCGCGGCTCCCTCACCAAGCAGGAGAGCTTCGTGGCGCGCTTCAAGAAGGAAGCGCTGGCAATCGCCAAGATAAGGCACCCGAACATCATCCAAATCTACTCGATAGACACCTTCGAGGACTTCCTGTTCATCACCATGGAATACGTGGAGGGAGAGGGGCTGGATGCGCACATCAAGCGCACCGGGAGAATCGGGGAGCAGCAGGCAGTCGACCTCGCGAGGCAGATTGCCGACGGCCTCGCTCACGTCCACAAGTCGGGAATCCTTCACAGGGACATCAAGCCCGGCAACATCCTCATCGACTCGAGCGGGAGGCCCATGATTGCCGACTTCGGGCTCGCCAAAATCCTCTTCGAGCAGATTCTAAGGGATGTCCACGCTGACAAGGGCCGCGCCGAGAAGGACGTCACCGTCCACACGGACCACGGCAGAATCATGGGCACCCCCTACTACCTGTCCCCCGAATGCATCCAGGGGAGGCAGGCCGACGAGAGATCCGAAATCTATTCCCTCGGAATAATGATGTACGAGATGCTCACGGGCCGGCTCCCGTTCACGGATGCCACCGTCAACGGCCTTTTCAGGAAGCATCTGTTCGACCTGCCGACGCCCATAGCGGAATCCGTGCCGGACGTCTCCCTCGACGTGGCCAACATCGTTTACAGGGCCATGGACAAGAAGCCCCAGGCGCGCTTCCCCAGCATGTCGGCCCTGCGGGACGCCCTGTCGTCCGTAATCCAGAAGTGGAAGATGGCGGGCGAGCTCGAGGAGCGGAAAAGGCTGTCCATCGAGATTGCGAAAGTTCTCGTGGATTCCACGAGGACGCAGTCCAGGCCGCCACACCTCAGGCGGGCCGTAATCATGTTCCTCATCCTGGCGTGCCTTGCCGCCGCGCTCGCCTTCTTCGCGAAGATGGCATGGGACCTGGGGGCGATGAAGACCCCGCCGGGGCCCGGCCTGGCATGGCATCAGGGCCAGCCGTCCACCGCTTTCGGCCGTGTCCTGTCGTACCGGACGCTCGAAGGACGCGACGAGGGCGCCAGGACCGCCCTCGAAATCGAGGATTTCCTCAGGGATCGGAAGCTGGAAGCCAGGATTTCGCCGAGGGCGTTCGACCGGAGCCGCGCCGCGGCGTCCCCGGGAAGCGTGATTCTGCTCAGGGGCTTCGTAGACAGGACGCCCGAAGGGCAGAAATACCTCAGGGTGGACGAGGCCAGGTGCGTCCGATTCCCCTCCGGACCGATACTGAAATCGATCGACGACGGATTGGCGCTGCCTTTCGTGGCCCTCGAGGAGCGTCTCAGAATCGAGGTCACCGGCATGGTCGTCCACGTGGAAGGCCAGGCCGAGGGGGGCCAATGCATCTGGATCGGATCCTCGCCCGGGACGCTTCTCAGGATAGTCGTGCCGAACAGGGCTCAGTGCTCGGACATCCTTCCCGGCGACGAAGTCGCGGTTTCGGGCACTGTCGTGAAGGAATCCGGCAGAATCCCCTGGGGCCTCCGGTTGGGCGGTTCCGACAAGCTGACCCGCTTCATCGCCGACTAGCCGGATTTCTCAATCAGGAATCCCTCGAGGGCTTTCTTCTGCTCTGAAGACATGTTCGTGAACGAGAGCCCCACCTGTTCCGGGGAAGACAGCCTGAACCTTTCGACGTAGGCGAGCCTGGTGTGGAATTCCTCGGGCTTGTGGCGTTCGAAATAGATCCTGGTCCTCATGGGATAGCCGTTGTTGGCCTTGATGGCAGGGCTCAATCCCATCATCTTCCGTATTCTTCCGTCAGTAGGAACGGATTCGACCTGGACCCCTCCCGAACTTATGTTGGTGGCCTTGCAGAGCACTCTCTTGCCGCCGGCTATCACCTCGACCGGCAGGTCGACGTCCATCCTGTGGAAACACCTTGCGTCCTCAATCGCGGTCACCGCCCTTTTGGCTCTGAGCATCACCTCCGCCAGCCTCGAAATCCTGATCGGCTTCTCCACGATTGCGAACACGTCGAGCCCTCTGAGCGGGAACCTGAGCTCCCAGTCCGTGGCGATGATTACGGGCAGGCCGGGAAGAAGGTCGTTGATTTCGGCTATGAGGTCGAAACTCTGGTCGCTGCTGAAATCCAGATCGCAAATCATTATGTCGAACAGCCCGGTCTCCGCCTTGGCAATCGCCTCGCTGCGGTCCACCGAGATTGAAACGCCGAACCCATCCCTGGCCAGGATGCTTTTCAGGAAGAAGGCGCAGGATTTCTGCAGGTCTGCGATTAGCACGTTGATGCGGGCCATGTTCCCCTCCACATGAAAACCGGCGTGCCCTGGCCGCGCGGACTTCGCGCGGAACATTCTGGGCGTCAGGATGTATATCGGCAGGAAACAGGCGGAGGTTGAGCCATTTCCGGCAGGGCTGTCATGCTCCCAGGGCGCGGACGGCGAGCGATTTGGCCGCGGCGGCGGTCGTTTTCCTCAAGTTCAGGCAGTCATGGCATCTGTGGAACATGGCCGCCTGCCTTTCGATGCACGCTTCCATCGATATCCTGTGCCGGAAGAAGCATTCCCTGTCTCCGGACTCCTCGTAGACGGGGCATCTTATGTTTCTCATGGCGAAGCCTCAAAGCGAAGAGCGGCGGAACGCCCGGACCTGCGGCTGCGTTCTCCGGATTCTATCGGCAATCCGGCGTCCGGACTTTAGCGGAGGAAGAGGTCTCCGGTTCCCGGCGCGAAGCCAGGCGGCTACTGCATCGTCTGGATTAGCTTCATCAGCGGCCAGAACAGGGCCAGCACTATGAAGAACACGATGCCGCCCAGACAGACGATGAGAATCGGCTCGAGAAGGCTGACGAGGGACTGGACGGAGATTTCGACGTCGCGGTCGTAATTCGAGGCGATCTTGATGAGCATCTTGTCGAGTTCGCCGGTTTCCTCCCCCACCGCCACCATGTTGGTCACGACATCGTCGAAGATTACGCTTTCGCCCATTCTGCCGGCCATCGCCTCGCCTTCCTTGATGGCGTCGTGCAGGAGATTGATTTCGGCCGCCACCCTCTTGTTCGCGGTCGCATCCCTGCATATTGCCAGGGCATCGAGCATGTTCACTCCGCTCTGAATCAGGGTGCCGAGCGTCCTTGCGAACCTTGAAACCGAGGTTTTCCTGATTATCGTGCCGAAGAGCGGGAGCTTGAGAGAGAATGTATCGAACGTGGTTTTGAACCTCTCCTGCTTCGTGAGCAGTTTGAAGGCGATGTAACCCGCGACGGCTATGGGGATTATGTACATCCATCCGCTCTTGATGAAATCGCTAATCGAAATCAGGGCGTTCGTCGCGGTCGGGAGGTCAATCTTCCTCTCCTTGAAGAGGCTCTGGAACTTGGGCACCACGAATATCATGAGCCCTGTGACGATTAGGCATGCGAAAGAGACGACCACGGCGGGATAAATCATGGCTCCGACAATCTGCTTCTTGAGCCTGTATGCCTTTTCCATGAACTCGGCAAGCCTCGCGAAGATGTCGTCGAGGATGCCGCCCATCTCGCCGGCCTTCACCATGCTGATGTAGAGGGTGTCGAAGACCTTGGGGTGCTTCTTCATCGCCTCGGAAAGGGACATGCCGCCCTCGACCTCCTCTGCCAGGTCGGAGACGGCGTCGCGCATGAGGCCGGGTTTGAGCTGGTTCTCCAGGATTCTCAGGCTCTTCACGATTGGCAGGCCCGCGTCCTGGAGGGTGGAGAACTGGACCGTGAAGTTGGTCAGCTGCTTGCGGTTGACTCCGAAGGAAAACGACCTTTTCCTCGGCTTGGCTGCGCCCTCGGGCGTGTCTACGTGCTTGGAGACCTCTTCAATCGACGACGGGAAATACCCCATGCTCTGGATTCTGGTCTTCGCTTCCTGCTTCGACTGGGCTTCTATCTCGTCGCGGATTTTCTTGCCCTTGTTGTCCACGGCTTCGAAAACGAAGGTGGGCATGTTCGTCTCCACAACCCTAGCGCCCATATGCCAGGCACGCCGTCAAAGAGGCTCAGGAAACATAGCACAGCCCGGACCGCGCGGCAAGGACCAAATGAGGCCCCCGCGCCCGCCTCAGACGATTGCCGTCTCGTGCAGAACCTCGTCCACCGTGGTCACTCCGTCGTAGACGGCGAGGAGCCCGCTTTCCCTCAGCGTGCGCATCCCCGCTTTCCTGGCAGCCCTCCTCAGGGCGTCCGAAGAGGCCTTGTCCATGATGAGCTGCTTCATCTCCTCGTTCAAAAGCATTATTTCGTATATGCCCGTCCTGCCCCGATAGCCGGTGTTGTTGCACGCGGGACATCCGGTGCCGCGGAAGAACTTCTTCTTCCCGAGCTGGTCGGCCGTGACGTTGATTTCGAAGAGCTCCTTCTGGTCGGGCGTGTACTCGGTCTTGCAGGAAACGCATATCTTCCTCACGAGCCTCTGGGCGAGGACCGCCTCCAGGGTGGCCGCTATCAGGAAAGGCTCCACGCCGATTTCCAGCATCCTGGTCACGGCCGAAGGGGCGTCGTTCGTGTGCAGAGTGCTGAATACGACGTGCCCCGTCAGGGAAGCCTCCACCGAAATGCTCGCGGTCTCGAGGTCCCTGATTTCGCCGACGAGGATTTTGTCCGGGTCCTGCCTCAGTATCGACCTGAGGCACGTAGCGTACGTGAGCCCGATTTCGTCGTTTATCTGGACCTGTATGATTCCCTCGAGGTCGTACTCGACCGGGTCCTCGGTCGTGATGATCTTGTCGGCGATGTCGTTCGCCTCCCTCAGGGCCGAGTAGAGCGTGGTCGTCTTGCCGCAGCCCGTGGGCCCGGTCACCAGGATTATGCCGTGCGGGAGAGTGTTGAGCTTGCGAAGCGTATCGAGCTCTTCGGCCCTCAGGCCGAGGTTCTCGAGGTCGAGGGACACGACGCTCCTGTCGAGGACCCTCATCACCACGCTCTCCCCGAACATCGTGGGGAGAGTCGACACGCGCAGGTCCACCGCCCTGTTCATTATGGTGAGCTCGATTCTGCCGTCCTGCGGGACCCGCGTCTCGGCGATGTCGAGGTTGGCCATGACCTTGATGCGGGATATAACGGCCTGCGCGAGCTCCTTCGGCGGAGGCGACATCTCGTAGAGCACGCCGTCTATCCTGTACCTGATTTTGAACTCGTCCTCGAACGGCTCGAAATGAATGTCTGCGGCCTTGTCCTTTATTGCCTGGAGCAGGATGAGGTTCAGAAGCTTGACGACAGGCGCTGCCGTGGCGGCGCTCTTCGGGTCCCCCAGGTCGAACGCGTCCTTGCGTTTCTCGGAGCTGTCCATCTCCTTCGCGAGGCTGCCGACCGCCTGGGCCATCGACTCCTCCCTGCCGGCGTAGAGCTTCTTGATGGCCTCCTGAATCTGCTTCTCCGCCGCTATCGCGCCGGAAACCTCCACGCCCGCCATGAACCTGAGATCATCGAGCGCGTTGGTGGCGCCGGGATCGGACATCGCGATGACCAGGGTGGTGCTGTCGAGCGAGAAGGGCACTATCCCGTAGGCCGTCGCCATCGAGGCAGGGACCAGGTCGAGCATCTCCTTCGTGATTTTCGCCTGCCCGAGGTCCGCGAAGGGCATGCCGGCCTGCTCCGCAAGCCCCTTGGCGAGGCCTTCCTCCGAAAGCGCGCCGGACTTCACGAGGACGGCGCCGATCAGCCCGCCGTCCTTCTTCTGAATCGTCAGGGCCTGCTGGATGTGGCCTTCGTGCACGAGCCCCATCCCCTTGAGCACCTGCCCGAGAAGCCTCCTGCCCTTCTTCATCGCAGCTTACCTCCGGACGCGCCCCGGGGGCCGCGTCTAGTCTTCCTGGCTGCCGCCCGACTCGCCGGCTTTCCTGAGGATGTCCTCCGTGTCGACGGCCTTGGAAAGGAGCGAGTCCTTGGAAATCTTGCCTTCCCGGAACAGCTTGAGGAGCGAGTCGTCCAGGAGAATCATCCCCTGCTTCCGCCCGGTCTGGATGGACGACGGTATGCGGTACGTCTTGCCTTCCCTTATCAGGTTCTGGATTGCCGGGGTCGCAATCATGATTTCGAAGGCCGCAATCAGCCCTTCCTGGTCCGCCCTGGCCATGAGGACCTGCGAGATGACTGCGACGAGCGAAACGGAGAGCTGCACCCTGATTTGCTCCTGCTGTTCCTTCGGGAAGGCGTCGATGATGCGGTCCACGGTTCGGGCGGCTCCGGTCGTGTGCAGGGTCGCGAACACGAGATGTCCGGTCTCGGCCGCCGTGATGGCGGAGTGGATTGTGTCCAGCGCCCTCATCTCCCCCACCATTATCACGTCAGGGTCCTGGCGCAGGGTCCTTATCAGGGCTTCGGCGGTGCCGCCCACGTCCTGGCCGACCTGCCTCTGAGTGACGATGGACTTCTTGTGCTCGTGATAGTATTCAATCGGATCCTCAATCGTGACGATGTGCCTGTCCATGTTCGCGTTGATGTAGTCAATCATCGTCGCGAGGGTTGTCGTCTTGCCGCACCCCGTCGGGCCGGTCACAAGCACGAGCCCCCTGGGCCTGTAGCATAAATCCCTTCCCGCGGGAGGGAGGCCGAGCTCGTCGAAGGTGAAAATCCTGAACGGAATCAGCCTCAGGACCATGCCCGGCGAGTTCTTCTGCCTGAAGATGCTGCCCCTGAACCTGGCCTTGTCGCCGAAGGCGAAGGCGAAGTCCGCGCCGCCCCGCTCGGCGTATTCCTTGAGGGCGCCCTCCGGTGCCACCGACTGAATCAGGCGCCATGCGTCCTCCGCCTTGAGAGGAGGCAGGTTGAGGGACCTGAGCCTCGTGTTGCTCCTCACCACCGGCGGCCTGCCGACCGTTATGTGCAGATCCGTGCACTTGTTCTGGATGACCGTGTCGAGAAGACTCTCGATGCTGGCGGGCATGGGTCCTCCTACGCGCTGGGCCGGCGCTCTCAGCCTATGTCGCCGCGCTGCGTGATTCTCAGTATCTCTTCCGTCGTGGTGACGCCTGAAAGTATCTTTCTTATGCCGTCCTGCTGGAGCGTAATCATCCCTCCGGACCTCTTCGCCTCATCCCTGAGCTCGACGAGCGATTTCTTCTCGAATGTCATCTCGCGTATGCGGGAAGACATCTCGAAAAGCTCGAATATGCCCAGCCTGCCCTTGTATCCGGTGTTCCTGCAGGCCTGGCACCCCTTGCTGCGGTACACCGGGTGCGTCCCGACCTGCTCCGCCGTCATCCCCAGGGCCCTGAGTTCCGACGGCGTGGGGGTGTACTGCTCCCTGCACTCCATGCAGATTCGTCTCACGAGCCTCTGGGCCATGATGGCCTGAATGGCGGATGCTACCAGGAAGGGCTTGACGCCCATGTCTATGAGCCTGCTGAGGGCGGATGGCGCGTCGTTCGTGTGCAGAGTGGAGAACACAAGGTGTCCTGTCAGGGCCGCCTGAATCGCGATTTCGGCGGTCTCGTGGTCGCGGATTTCGCCGACGAGGATGATGTTCGGGGCCTGCCTAAGCATTGCCCTGAGTATGCGCGCGAAGTCGAGGCCGGCCCTCCTCCTCACCTGGCACTGGTTTATCCCCGGGAGGTTGTACTCGACCGGATCCTCGGCCGTGATGATCTTCTTGTCCGGCTTGTTGAGCTCCGAAAGGGCGGCGTAGAGGGTCGTCGTCTTGCCCGACCCGGTGGGCCCGGTGACGAGGAGGATTCCGTTGGGACGCTTGATCATCCTCTGGAACCTCTTGTAGTCCTCTTCGTGGAAACCCAGTCCGGTCATGCTCACGAGGCTGGCTTCCCTGTCGAGTATCCTCATGACCACGCTCTCGCCGTGGTACGCAGGGAGCGCCGACACCCTGAGATCGAGGTGCTTGCCGTCCACCATGAACTTGATGCGGCCGTCCTGGGGCTTCCTCTTCTCCGCGATGTCCATGTCGGCCATGATTTTAATCCTGGATATCACCGGACCCTGGAGGTTCTTCGGGATGGGATCTATCTCGGCGCACAGGCCGTCGACTCTGTAGCGCACCCTGACCTTGTCGACCATGGGTTCAACGTGGACGTCGCTGGCCCGCATGCGCACGGCGTCTGTAATCGTCTTCTGGACGAGCCTTATGATGGGCGCGTCGTCGTCCTCAACGGCTTTCGCGGCGTCGGAGGCAGCAGCAGGGCCGGCTGCCGGCCCCGCGCCGCCGTAATACCTGCGCAGCGCGGCTTCCAGGTGGGGACCGGCGGTCATCGCGTACGTCACGTCCTTGTTGAGCGTGAATCTGAGGTTGTCCAGAATCAACAGATCGATGGGCCTGTCGGATGCGACGACAATCTGCGAATCGGTGACCTTGACCGGCACGATTCTGTTCTCTTCGGCGACTGCTTTCGGCACGGCGTCGATTGCCTGCTGCGGGATTGTCCCCTTGGACAGGTTCACGAAGGGCACTCCGGCCTGCTTGGCGAGCCCTTTCGCCAGCTGCTCGCGGTCGATGTGGCCGAGCCCGACGAGAGCCTCGCCGACGAGGCATTTCTTCTGCTTCTGGACCGCAAGCGCGGCCTTGACGTGCTCTTCCTTGCAGAATCCGAGGCTCACGAGAACCTGGCCGAGCAGTTTCTGAGCCATTTCGCCTCCAGGACATGCATGCCAGCGGCAACAGGCCGCGACCAGGGGATTCTATCGATTATGCCCGGCACAGTCAAAACCCCGCGCCGGACTCCTCGATGGTGCTTCCGCCCTGCCCCGGCGCATCGGCTAGAGGAAGAGTACAGATACCCCTCCCACTGCGATTGCCGCCCCCGCGGCAGCCCTGAAGCTCACCTTTTCCCTGCCGAGGAGTACGACGACGGGGATGATCAGGACCGGGGTAATCGACATGATGGTCTGCGCGACGCCCGCCGGTATGAGCTGGACGGACGCGAGGGAGAGCGAGACGCCGAGGAAGGGGCCGAAGAACGCCCCGAAGGAGGTGAAAGCCACCGCC
>JBFZBV010000015.1:0-3010 GCA_041308285.1 Planctomycetota bacterium
AATCGAGTGCCTGGACAGCACGGCGGCGCCGTTGATTTTCGCCCCGGCCGGATCATAGAGGCCGAGTATCGACAGTGATACGGGCGACGACCCGGCAGAGACCGGCTTGAACAACACCCTCGCGATTCTGGCCGTTCCGGGCGGAGTCCCGAATCCCGCGTGGAGCCCGACGATGCGGGCCACGCCGGTGTGGTACGCGCCCGGGTCCGACATGGGGGCTCCGGGGAACGCGTCCGCGGGAGCCGGGTCGATTCGGTCGATTATCACAATCTCCGGGTTGAAGCGGAGCTCGACGGTGTAGGCGCCCAGCGCCCTGTCGCCGCAGTCGATGGCGATGTCGAGGAACAGGGCGTCCCGGCTTTTCGACACGGCGCGGTCCTGCATCGCGGCCGGAGGGCTGCCGTCCTCGCGGACGTACTCCTCCGCAGTGCTCTCGGTCTCCGCGGCCGGGCCGCTCCCGTATCTCTCCGCGGACGCCGCGCATCCGGCGAAAGCCAGCGCGGCCGCCAATATCAACGTTCGCGGCTTCACGCTCATTTCTCCGAAAATGCCAGGCCTGCAATCACGACGGCGTCGCCGACGTCGACCACGCCGTCCCCGTTCATGTCGGCCGAATGCTTGAAAGGGGTTTCGCCGCCCCTGGCGGCGCTGCCGCATATGGCGAGCGCATCGACAATGTCGGCCGACCCGTCGCCGTTCCAGTCTCCGCGCACCTCGCGGGGCGACTCGAGATCGGCGATTCGCTTCTCCATCGCGAGCGTGTTTTCGCGGGCGGCCGAGAGCCGGGACTCGAGGTCCCTGACGGAAGCGCTGTGCTCCTCCAGGCGCGTCCTAAGATCCTCCACGGCCGCTTCCCGCGCCTTCAGCGCCTCCTCGTATCTTCCGCGGACCGCGGCGGAGGCTTCGAGATCAGCCTTGAGCGCGCCAATCACGCCCTGATGCCCCCTGATTTCCGACTCGAGACCGGCCAGTCTGCGGCCCTGCTCCTCCGCGCCGACGGCGGCGGCGGAAAGGAGCGATTCCGCGTCGTCCGCGCGCTTCTGATGCGCAGCGGCGAGCTCTTTCAGGCTCTGCACTTCCCTCATGAGGTCCGTCACTTCCTTCTCGCGGCCCGCAGGGGCGCCTGCATTCCCGGTTCCGGTCGAAGCGGGGGGGGATTCCGGTGCCGCGCCGTCCCGCGCCGCGAGGCGGAGCGAGCCCGTCAAGTAGCCGCTCGCGAGGAGCGCTACGGCGGCCGCGGCCGCTGCAAACGCGCTGAGAATCCTGCCCCGTGCCGCGGATCGCCCGGCCGACGATGCAGCCAGCGCGGCAATCGCTTCGTCGACCCTTTCAGGCACGGCCGCGTCCGCGCCCGCGCCGGCAGGCGATTTCAGGGCCGGAATCAGCAGGGCGAGGTCCGCCATCCGCAGCCTGCAGGTCTCGCAGGACGCGATGTGCTTTTCAATCCTGATTCTGTCCTCTCCGGGGATCCGGCCGTCGAGGTAGTCGGCCATCTCGGATCCGTCCGCGAACCCGCACTCCGCAGGTGCTTTCCCGGTGCCGTCGGCGTCCATACCGGAACCTCCCATGTCCTCTGCCAGATAATCAAGCAGTGGAGTCCCCTGCCGGTTCACGACGAGTCAAAGCTTTTCTGAGCAGTTCGAGTCCGTTGTGCACTCTGGATTTGACCGTGCCTTCGGGGCAGCCGAGGATTGACGCGATTTCGGCGCATCCCAGCCCCTCGATTATCCTGAGCGCCACTGCTTCGCGATACAGGTCCGGCAGGCGCCCGAGGGCTCCGAAAGCCGAGGCTGCGAGGTCGGATCTTTCAGCCTCGCACGCAGGGTCCCCCATGTAAACCGGTTCCGAACCGTCATCCATGGGGGAAGGCATCCTGCGGCGCTTCTCGATGGCGTTCAGGCAGATGCTCCGCGCCGCCCTGAACAGGAGAGTGGCAAGCTTGGCTTCGAACCGGTAATCGGGGATTTTCCTGAACAGGTATTCGAAAGTCTCCTGGACGACGTCGGCCGATGTTTCCCTGTCGCCCGTCATCCTGAACGCGAAGTTCATTATTTTCTGCTTGTGACGCCTGTAGAGCTCCGGGAAGGCGGTTTTGTCGCCGGATCGGGACATCCTGACCAGATCGTCGTCGGACGGGGCCCCGCCGGTCATTCGAGGAACCTTTCCGCGTCCAGGGCCGCCATGCAGCCCATCCCTGCGGCGACGACAGCCTGCTTGTACTTCGGATCGACGGCATCGCCCGCCGCGAAGACGCCCTCCGCGCTCGTCCTGGTGCCGTCCTTGACGATGATGTACCCGCCTTCGTCCAGGTCCAGGTGGTATTTGAATATCGATGTTGCGGGCGTGTGGCCTATCGCGACGAACACGCCGTCGAAAGGCCTGGATTCCTCCTCGCCGGTCTTGACGTTCTTGACCTTCAATCCCGAGACTGCGCCGCGGTCGTCGGACAGGATTTCCAGGACAATCGCCTCCAGAAGGAAGTCGATTTTGTGGTTCCTGTCCACGCGGTCGATTAGGACCTTCGAGGCCCTGAAGCCGCGGCGCCTGTGGACGATGGTCACGTTTCGGGCGAATTTGGCGAGGTGCTCCGCCTCCGTGAAGGCGGCGTCTCCGCCTCCGACAACGGCGACGGCCTTGCCCCTGAAGAAAGGCGCGTCGCAGGTCGCGCAGGCCGAGACGCCCCTGCCCACGAGCCGCTTTTCCGAAGGCAGGCCGAGCCAGTTCGCCGACGCGCCGCACGCTACGATGACGGCCTCGGATTCGGCCGTGCCTTCCGAAAAGACGACTTTCTTGACCTTTCCCGAGAAGTCGACTTCGACGGCGTCGCCGGGAATGAACGCGGTGCCGAAGCGTTCGGACTGGCGGCGCATGGCGAGCACGAGGTCCGCTCCGCCGATGCCGTCCGGAAATCCCGGGTAATTCTCGACTTGCGTAGTCTCGGTGAGCTGCCCGCCCGGTTTCTCGCCCTCAACGACCGACGTCGCGAGACCTGCGCGGGACGTGTAGATTG
>JBFZBV010000016.1:0-8638 GCA_041308285.1 Planctomycetota bacterium
CTGCGCTACCTGATTCTCCTGATCCGCCCCGCATTCGTCATGACGTACTCAAAGAGACTACGGCGGGTTTCATTCCGCCTCGGAATTCAGTTCAGGCCAAGCCGGCCCGGAGGGATTGGAGGGAGATCCTCGGCCCTGCTTCGAGACGTGTCCCGCGCAAGGCGCCTGCCGCAGGATTCTATTGGCCGAAGGACGACCAGGGCAGGTATCGCATCCCGACCGTGGAATGGGCGGCCGGGACCAAGGAGTCCGTCGAGCGGCAGGGGGCCAAACTCGAGTTGAGTCCGATATGGTGGGAAGAGGAGTGGCCTGTGTATTCGGTATCCTGGGAAGACATGATGGCGTACGCCTCGTGGAAGTCGGGCCGTACAGGCTCGCTGTTCTCGCTTCCGCACGAGGTCATCTGGGAGAAGTCTGCGCGCGGCACGGACGGGAGATTCTATCCTTGGGGCAGGGAGTTCGACGCCACGTTCTGCAACTCGAACATCTCCCACGAAGGAGGACCACGGCCGACTCCCGTCGATTCGTTCCCCGCGGACGAATCGCCTTACGGCGCGAGAGGGCTCGTGGGAAACGTGCGCAACCTCTGCCTCAACGACCCCGGCGAATCGCACCCCGGCTGGCGCCTGACCCGCGGCGGCACATGGTCCGGCTCGGGCTTCTTCGTACGTTCGGCGTTCCGCACCGGCTTCTCGGCTTCGGGAGTCTACTACAGCACCGGCGGCCGCCTGGCATGGCTGCCGCGCTGCGGGCGCGCCCTTCGAATATGAATCGGATTTAGGCTGCGCGATTTTCGGGGGCGGCGCGGATGCACGCGGTTTCACGCCCGCTAGCCTTTAATCCTTACGAACAGCCTGTCCTCCTGATTGATCGTCTTTGCATAGAAGACGGCGGATCCCGTAAGAAAGTCCCAGGTGCCCAGGACGAACGGCGGCAGGATGTACCCTTGGGCCCAGACAACGTCTTCTTCGGATTCGTCGTCCATCCTGCGCGGTGCCGGTGACCCGTTCTCGAGAAGCCAGTCCGAAGACGCGCCGGGAGTATACTCGTTGTAATAGAGATGGCCTCCTTGCTGGAAGTACATCCCGATTGTGTTGCCGCGCGCGGGCGCAGGCGCGTCCCCGCCCCCCAGGCCGGGATCGCAGTTCGAGGCCTCGTCCAGGCTCACGGTGAACGGCTGCAGCGTCAGGGGAGGGAAGAATTTCTGCTGTATTTGCGGCGCCGTGGAGTTGAGGTCGAGGCACCTGTGGCGCAGGGCTGCCCAGGATCCCGGGATGTCCCTCTCCTCGAGGAACATGATGTGGTGATACGCCGGGGGATTGTTCTCGGTGCCGGGGCCGGCGTATCCCGAGAAGGGCGCGGACTGGACTCCGAAGCCTAAAACCTGGCGGGAGTTGGAGTATCCGAAGGTGATTATGCCGGAATCGGCGCAGTCGCCGCTGATTTCCATCGCCGCGGGAGCCGGCATCCTGCCGTCCCAGACGAAGAGCCTGCTCTCGGACGGATCGCCGGCGGTTTCGTCGAGCGGCGCCCCGTCGCCGTCTCCGACGAAGTAGACGATTGGCAGGCCGTTCGTCCCGCTATCGAGGCAGGAATACTTGAAATCGGATCCGTTCCAGAACGGGTGGTCCCTGTCGTTGGTCCAGACGATCTGGTCGCTGGACGAGCCGCCGGTAGCTGCCGGTGGCGTTGAAATCGACGCTCCTGGCGTGACTTTGATGTACGCCGTGTGCAGCGAGAGGTTGTCGGTATCCGACGGGGTGTCAGGTTCCTGGATGAATGTCGCGTTCAACCTCAGGTAATCGGAGGTGAACGTCAGCGGGCCCATCATATCGCTCGGGAAACCCCTGTCGAGCACGTCGGCATAGCCGGAGGCGGACTGGTAGTCGCTGTTCATCCTCACGGGCGCGGAAAGCACGGAGTTCGCGATGGTCCTTCCGGTTCCGGTCGTCTGGATGGCCTGCATGAAGAGGCTGACCGAATGGTTGGAGTCGTCGAACGGCTGCAGCCATCCCGCGAAAATGACCTCGGAAGTCCTGTTGATTTCAGCACTCAGCAGGGCAGCATTGAGCGGCGTGGAGTTGCCAGTATTCGCGTCTATTTCGGAGACCTGGACCGATCCGCTGGACGGATCGAAGATGTACAGCATGACGTCGACGTCCTGGTGGCTGCCCCCCTCGTCGTACCCATATTCGAATCCGATTGCGCACGCCCTCGTCAATCCCTGTATCGACCCGAATGCGTGGAATTCGCTGAAATCGCCGGTAACCAGGCTGTCTGGATCCGTCCGCGTGAGCCTTGCCGCGTGCTGGAGCGTGCCGGTGGAAGCGTTCCAGTCGGCGGCCTCAAGAATACTGTGGTCCAGTCCGGCCGGCTCGTTCCAGAGCATCACCCTGTAGAAGATGACGTTCCCTGTGACGACGAGCTTGTTGTCAATCCAGTCGTCGGAGTCCATCGCCGTGGCGGTCGCGAACTGGACCGGGGCGCTGAACTTGTTGGAAGCGTTGGAATTCGACAAATCGAAGTTCGCTGAGAAGAGACTTCCCCCGAGGCTTGTCCACGAGGATTCCGTCCAGACAGCCCCGATGTACGTCACGTGGCTCCCGTTTATGAAGAAGCTCAAGGAGGATTCCTCGAACGACGGACTCATCATGTAGAGGCCGTCGGTCATGAATCCTATGGCCATGACGTCTGCGCCCGAGCTCGAGCTGACGGCGTAGGCTTCTGTGTCGAATCCGTATTTAACGGCCGGGTTCGAGGCGAGCGAGGGTACGCCTGCATGTGTGACGTCGAAGTACGTCGCGTAGAGTCGATAATCCGGTGCCGTGTCGCTCTCGAAGCCGCTGAACATTATCACTGCGTCGCCTGCCCTGTTCCCGCCCTGGGCAGCCGAGTTGCCCTGCGTGTTCAGGAAAATCACTCTGGCGTTGTACATCCCCAAGCCCAGTCCAGCGTAGCTCGTGCTGTAAGGCCCCCTGATTTCCACCCAGGGGGTGAACGCGGACCCGTCGAATCGGCTCGCCCAGATGGAATACCTGTATACCGGGTACTGGTTCATGCCGGGCGACGAGCTGAAGATGAAATCGTTGCTCCTGGACAGCTGGCCCCAGAGGAAGTCGCCGGCGCCGAAAGTCCCGGATTCGATTTCCACCTCGATGTTCAAGGTCCCTCCTCCGCTCCTCACGACCCCGAAAGACCTGTTGGACGCGTTGATTACAGGCTCTCCATCGACCCACCCGGACGCGCTCTGCATCGAGAGGTAGACTGAGTTGTGCGTGCCGGGCATCGGCTCCCTGGCCTCCAAAAGGCAAATCGAAGTCCCGTCGGCGTGATTCGGGAATGTAAGCACTCCTGGAGCCTGGGGAGGCGGAAGCACGACTCCCGCCTTGAAGCAGTCGCCGTCGTGGTTGTTCTCCTCGACTCCCGATCCCGGGAAGCCGGCACGGACTACGCTGAACTCGATGCGTGCGAGATCGAAGTCGGCACTGACCGTATCCTCGACACGGACGTTCACCGCCACGTCCATGAAGGTGCGCGGCGTGCCGGAGAGCGCTCCCGAGGTCTGGCCTATGGCGAGCCACGAGTCGTTCTCGCCTCCCGCTTCGATGCTCCACTCGTAAGACCCCGAGCCTCCCGTGGCCTCGATCGTCACGGAATAGGCAGCACCGAGGAGAGCGTCAGGGACGAAGGAAGTCTTGATGAGGACCGAGTACGAGAACTGCTCGAAGCGGACGATGTCGAAGTTGGCGGTGTCGGCGGTGTCGGCGCAGCGTATGATGACGACGAAGCTGCCTTCCGAGGCCGGCGTGCCGCTGAGGACGCCGGTCACGGCGCCTATCGTCAGCCACGAGTCGTTGACGCCTCCGGATTCGATGCTCCATGAATAGGTCCCGCCCCCGCCCGCAGCCTCGAGCGTGACCGAGTAGGCCTGGCTGACTACTGCAGGCGGAAGGAACGAGGTCCTTATCTGAACCAGCTGCGGTGTCAGGTAATAATTGTTCACCGTTTTTTCGCCTCCGCAACCCGCACACAGGAGGCAAACGGCGACTGCGGATGAAAATGCTCCCTGCGCAGGTGAAAGCCTTTTCATGATTCCCTCCTAGAGTGTTCCACATGGTGCGCGTGCTCAACTTCAGACAGACCGGGCACAACGAGGCATAGCATGACTCCGGACGTCGCTCTTTTCAATCTTACACACGCGAGTTCCGTGAGGCGAGGCTTGCGGCTCGGCCAGATGAAGTTCTGCAGAGCCGCCCCGACAATCCGGAAGGGGGGCGAAGAAAAGGGCGCAGGAAGTGTGGCAGGCATGATTTCCTGGCAGGATACGACGGCGGGCCGCGGCTGCGCCGCGGCCCGATGAGGCGGGCACCCAACCCCGCCGGCTCGCTGCTACTCAGTATTTCCTGAAGGTGATGGCCACCCTCTCCGGCGGCTCGCCCGGGTTGAAGCGAATGCCTTCCTTCACCCACGGGGCGTGCCCGTCGAGCTTCAGCGTAACCTTGTAAACGGCTTCCTGCCCGAGGTCGTGAGTCAGGTAGATCCTGAACTCGCCGGTCCGGGGGTCGAAATTCAGGCTGCCGCCGTCGCCGCCGGTTTTTCGCCCGCCCGGCCTCGGCGCTTCGCCGCGGAACTCGTACATGACGAATTTCCCCTTCGGTAGGCTCGGGGGCGGGTCTATGCAGCCCTCGAGAATCACGGGATGCCGCTCTATGCGTACGCTCTGCGGAAGGTCGGCGAGCGGAAGCCGGACGACGGCAGGCTTCACGCCGTACCCGTTTATCTCGATTGACAAATCGCGCCCGTGGTTGACCGGCACGCGGATTCTGCCGTCCCTGCACATCATGGCGTCCGTGAGGCCGGAATACTTCCCCTGGAACCTCGCCCAGGGGGCGTCGTATTCCATGGACGGCCTGTCGTCGGGCTCCAGGACGGCCACGTCGTGGAACCTCAGGGCTTCGAGGCGAATCGGCCCCGAGTCCCTGCCGGACTCCGGGTCGACCTGCCCCAGGTCGGTCCTGGGAATCCACAGGTCAGTGGCGCCCAGCTGGCCTTCGAGGATTAGGGCCCCTTTCCTGGACGTCCTGATGACGAAACGGTTGCCGTCGAGGATGGGGACGCTGTCTGCTGCGCACTTCTCCTTGACGAGCGCGAACGCCTGCGCGTCGTTTATGAGGCGTGCCAGGATTTCGGGATTCTTCACGGTCCGCCTGAGCTCCTCCATTTCCCGGTTCAAGGCCGCTTCGATTTGCCCGTCCTCAAGCAGGTATCGCAGGTGCTGGCCCTGCAGGGAACGCGGCTGGCCCGGCGGAACAAGGGTTCCTGTAACGGCCCCCTTGCCGCAGAGGACTGCGTTCACGACTACCGGGCTCGGGCGGTCCGTCGCGGGGTAGGGCATTGCGACGTGCTCGAAGGCCACCCCGTGATCCGGGTGGGCGAAGCGGACCGCCATCAGATGCGTGATTTCCTGCGTCCAGTTCCCTTGCGGAGGGGCGAGCGGGACGCTGATTTCGCCGAGATTGAATTCCCCTGCTACAGAGGTGGAGGTCCTGCCGAGGACCTCCGCGGCGACTGTGCGCGATCCGTCGAGCACGATGTGGAGGAACTGGACCTGCGTTTCGGGCAGTTCCCTCCCTTTGTCGTCTTTCACTGATCCGACGACTGCGAAGGCGACTTGTCCGGGACAGGCGAACTCCAGGACAGCCTCGCCGCCTGCCTCCAGCCGGGCCTCGCGGCGCAGGACGAGGCCCATGCCGTCGGGACCGCGCCCTTCGAACAGCATGGCGAAGACCTCCCAGTCCCCTGCCGAGGGGAGGGATGCGGAGAATTCGCCTCGGCCGTCGGTCTCGGTCTTCACTGCGGAGTCGGACAGGAGATTCCCGGGGAAATTCGACTTGAGAATCACGCTCAGGTATTCCTTCTGCCCCTGATCGTTGACGAAAGTGCAGCCGATCACACCGCCCCTGGCGGAGATGCATTCCCGGCCGCATTTCTTCTTCTCCACGGGATTGCACACGATCCTGACGCCTGGAAGTCCCTTTCCGGCATTGCCGAACACGACTGTGCCCCGCATCACCGGATTCGCGCGCTGCCCGGCAGGGGCGGATTCGCCGGTTTCGGCTGGATTGATTCCGGTTTCCCGGGCCGGGGCGGGACGCTCATCTTCGCCGTCTCCGGGCCCGACGTCCTGCGCATCACCCGAGGCGGAGCCGCGGTCCGCGGAAACGGGCCTTGCGGCCGGGGATTCAGCCCGGGATTCGGGCGACGGAGGTTTGCCTGCCGTCGCAGGGAAATGCGTCGGCTTGTCTCGGGACGTCCACGGCTGCCACATGAAGACGCCGCTGAGGACGGCGAGGAGCAGGAATGCCGAGACGGAAAGGCCGACGGACCAGGAGACCGCGCCGCGGCCGGCGTGCTCCGCGGTTCCTGCTGTCTCCGGGAGGCCTTCGGAGCCGGATCCGGCCCCAGCCTTGGCGGCGCCCGATTCGAGCACTGCGAACGATACGCCGAGCAGCGGGAGCATCGAGGAGAGCCCGTTGGTCTTGAAGTATTTCCTGAGCAGGTCGATTCCCTTCGAGCAGCTGCGCCATACGGTGGTCTGGGAACTCCCAAGAATGTCGGCGATGTCCGCCATGGGGAGCTCCTGATAATAGTGGAGTATCAGGGGCGCCTTGACGTCGGCGGAGAGGGTTTCGAGGCCTCTTTCCAGGGCCTGCTCGAACTCCTGCCTGCTCGCCTTCTTCCCGGCCGCAACCCAGGCCATCTCGGAGAATTCCTCGAAGAAGGCGTCGGACCGCTCAAGGAACGCCTTGCTCCTGTTGCGAAGGAACTCGCGGGCCTCGTTCAGGGCTATTTTGAGAATCCAGCTCCTGAATTTCCCTTCGCCGCGGTACTGGCGGACCGCCTTGAGAACCTTGAGAAAGGCCGATTGCGTGATGTCCCTGGCGTCGAATTCGTTGTTCACCATCCGGTGGACGACCTGGTAGACGGACGGGTAGTGGTTCCCGAACAGCTCGTTCAGGGCGTCCTTGTCGTCCTGCTCGATGTACTTGAGGAGCAGTTCCTGATCCTTTTCCATCCTACTTCACCTCAAAAACCGCGATTTGCATGTCGGTATGTATGATGGTGAAGCAGCGGATCCATTCCGCGAAATATCAGAAATCCCCATATCTTCCTTTTTACAGGTTCCATCTCGCGAAATCAACCGGGTTCGGCGGAGGTATCGTTCGTAACTTCAAGTCTCTTCTGGTATTAAAGGAATGGCCGGAGCCGCGCTTCGCGGATTATCCCGGAGAACATCAGGACACGGATTGCGTTCATATTGAGAGGTGCGGAATATGTCAGAAATCCCCAAGCGGTCTCAGCGTCGAATGCGCGAAAATATGAATGTGCTCTCCCTGGTTCATCCGGAGTTTGAGGAAACGCAGCCATGCGAGTCCTGCTCGTGCTAATCTCAACGGCCGCGGTCCTCTGCGCGGGCTGCAGAGGGCCTTCCAGCGGGAACCCCGATTCGACGCCGCCTCCGGTGTCCGGCAAACGAGCCCTCTTCGCCAAGGCCGCCGAGGCCCTGAAGCCCCTTCACCGAGCGAAGAAGCCCGGATCATGGATGCTCGGCCCAGGCAAGGACGAGGAAGGCCAGACTTTCGACGAGTATGCCGACTCCAATCCGGTGAAACCCGACGCGCAAAGGCGCACCCTCTACATCGTGCTTCTCGGCGAATTCGACGGCGAGAGGAGGAAAATCGTCGACCTCTGCGCGGAATTCATGGGGCTATATTTCAACCTCCCTGTGAAGTTCGCCGATCCGATTCCCCTTTCCGCGGTTCCGGAATCCAATCGCAGGATCCATCCGTCCTGGGGCATGAAACAGATTCGAGCAGGATACGTGCTCGACGAAGTGCTCCTCCCCAAAGTCCCGAAGGACGCGGTAGCGCTTATCGCGTTCACCAAGTCGGACCTGTATCCGCAGGACGACTGGAATTTCGTCTTCGGCATGGCGTCGCTCTACCGCCGCGTGGGAGTGTGGTCGATTTACCGCTACGGCGATCCGTCAACCGGCGCGCGGGAGCTCGCCCTGTGCCTCAAGCGCACAATCAAGGTCGGAACCCACGAGACAGGCCATATGTTCGGCATCCATCACTGCACACGCTACGAGTGCAACATGAACGGGTCGAACAACCTGGAAGAGTCTGACGGCTGTCCCCTTGCGCTGTGCCCGGAATGCGTGAGGAAGATCTGGTGGGCGTGCGACTGCGACCCGGTCGGGCGGTACGCGGATTTGGAGTCATTTTGCCGGAAGCACGGGATGACGGCAGAGGCCGACTTCTACAAGGCCTCGAGAGAGAAGATTGAACCCGTGTTCGCTAATCCAGGGCAGGGAGGGGAGTGAAGCCCGTTGGTTCTTCTGACCATTCCCGCCGGGCCTGAAGCTGCCTCCGGCGGGGCGACGCTCACCAGAAAGCATTGAGGGGCGCCCCCCTGCCGCTTCCTTCGCCGCGTCGCGTTTCCTTCGCGAAACCAGCGCGCCCTTTCCAGGCGTCCGGTCGGGAACGGAGTCCGTCGATTCTGAAGAGGAAAGAGAGGGGGACATCATCCGGTGGAACCGGGCACGCCGCTTTCGCATTATTATTCCGGCGACGCG
>JBFZBV010000017.1:0-3733 GCA_041308285.1 Planctomycetota bacterium
CATTGGAAACGGGCACGCCGCTTTCGCATGGTTCCTTCGGCGACGCGGCTCCGGAAAGCGGCGGGGGGCAGGACAGGGGAGTCGTAACATTCGCAATGCAAATATGATACGCCAGCGCAGCGAGGCGGGCGCAGGATTTGCCCGCGAAATCGCCGGGGCCTCCGCCGCCTGCGCATGCTCCGGCCATCGAGTCCGGTGCCGTTCGCGCCCTTGCTGGATTGGGCGCGAACGCACCGGACTGGGTGCCTGAAGCGCCCTTCTGGTGAAGGTGGCGGAGGTCGGGCCCCCGGCGGCTTCTGAAGGTGCAACCCCCATGACGGCCAGTTTTACACAGATTCTGGCGAAGACCCCAAAATAGTATCTACATGAGGCGCAGTGGCGCGCATGGAAAGCCTCATGCGGAATCAGTACCGCCGGTTCCTCTCCCACTTCCAGGCGGTTGACGCGATTTTCTCGATGTCGTCGTACTCGAACCTGAGGGACGGGAACGCTGCTTTGATTCTGCGGTTGTCCGCGACCAAGCGGGGCGGATCGCCCGGCCTCCGGCCCGCCTCCTCGGCCCTGATGTCCGACCCGCTGACCCTCCTGCACGCCTCGATGACCTCCCTGACCGAGGATCCGCGGCCGTAGCCGAGGTTGAAGGCCGCGGTGCGGCCTCCGGATCGCAGGTAGTCGTACGCGAGAAGGTGGGCCTGGGCGAGGTCGGTCACGTGTATGTAGTCGCGGATGCAGGTGCCGTCCGGTGTGGGGTAGTCGGTGCCGAAGATTCTGACCGAGTCGCGCGACCCCTTGGCGGTCTGCAGAACGAGGGGTATGAGATGCGTCTCTGGGTCGTGGCTCTCGCCGATTCTGCCCTTCTCGTCCGCGCCGGCCGCGTTGAAATACCTGAGCCTCAGCGACTTGAGCCCGTACGCACGGCCGTACCAGTCGAGCATGACCTCGAACGCCCTCTTGGTCTCGCCGTATGGATTGACCGGCGCGAAGGGCAGGTCTTCGGAGATGGTCTCTGCGTCGGGCTCGCCGTACACAGCGCATGACGACGAGAAGACGATGTACCTGACGCCGGCCTCGAGCATGGCCTTGAGCAGGGAAATCCCGTTCGCGAGGTTGTTGGCGTAGTACATGTGGGGATTGCGCATGGACTCGGGGACGAGCGCGAACGCGCACAGGTGCACGACCGCGTCAACCTTGAGGTCCCTGAACACGCGCACGAGCCGGTTCGTGTCGCCCAGGTCGCCCTCGATTATGTCCCAGCCCTCGGCCGACTCCCTGTGGCCGCGGATGAGGTTGTCGTACACGGCGAACGGCACCCCGCGCTCCTTGAGGTACAGCGCCGTGTGGCTCCCTATGTAACCGGCCCCACCTGCGAGAAGAAGCATTTGACGCCTTTCTTTTCCCGGCGAACTACGCCTTTTCGGGCAGTCAAGAGAGATTCCGGACGCCCTCCCAGTCGGGATCGCCTTTCCTGTTCACATCATTGTACGCATCGACTACGGCATGCGACGGCCCTTCGGCAATTATCGCCCCCCGCCAGAGCAGCACCGACCTCTCGCACATCGCGACTATCTGTTCGGGACTGTGCGACACAAGCACGAACGTCTTTCCGGACTTCTTGAAGGCCATCATCCAGTCGAGGCACTTCCTGGAGAAATGCGCGTCGCCCACCGCGAGTATCTCGTCGACGAGCAGTATGTCCGGGGCTGTGTGCACGGCTATGGCGAACGCGAGCCTCATGGTCATTCCGGAAGAGTAGTTCTTGATGGGGACGTTGATGAAATCGCCGATTTCCGAGAACTCCACTATGTTCCCGAACAGCCGATTCGTAGCCTTCCTCGAGAAGCCGTAGAAGCTGGTGTTCAGGAACACGTTCTCCCTGCCCGTAAGCTCGGGGTTGAAGCCGACGCCAAGCTCGATTAGCGGGGATATCATTCCCTGGGTGAGAACCTCCCCTTCCGAAGGCAGCATGATGCCGGCGATGAGCTTGAACATGGTGCTCTTGCCCGACCCGTTGGGTCCCATGATGCCGAGGGATTCGCCTGGGAGAACCTTGATGTTTATGTTCTTGAGCGCCCGGAAAAGGGTCACTTTCTCCCTGTACCTCTGGTGGAAAAGGCCGACGAATTTGGACTTCAAGCTCGGGTTCGGGTTGAAGCGAATCATGAACAGCTTGGAAACATCCCGGAGTTCTATGACGGGCGCAGCCATCACAGCACCTCCGCGAAACGGGGGTCGAGCCTGCGGAACACCGCCGCTCCCAGGGACAGGGTCGCGAGGGGCCAGATGGCTATCCCAGCCCATGTCAGTGCGTCCGGCATGCGATTCCAGTATATCAAATCATGGAAGCTGTTCATGTAGAAGGTTATCGGATTGAGCAGGAACAGCCACCTGAACGAGACTGGGACCAGTTCGTAGTTGTAGACGACGGGGCTGAGCCAGAAGAGAGCCAGAATGCTCACCTCCGTGAAGTGCTGCATGTCGCGGTAGATGACCGTCAGGGAGGAAAGCAGCAATGCAAGTCCGACGGTGAAGACGAACAGCGATATGACGACCGCGAAGAAAAGAGTGTCGAACCAGGCGAAGTCGCTCTTCCATATCAGACAGAATGGACCTATGGCGAGCACGCCGAGCATGAACTGGATGAAGACGAATGCCGCGGTCGAAAGAGGAAAGACCTCCCTGGGGAAGGACGCCTTCTTCAGAAGCCCGGCATTGTTCACGACCGAAGTCGTGGACGAAATGAGCGTCATGCTCAGGAAGTTCCACGGAAGGAGTCCGAGAATCAGGAAGAACGGGTAGCTCTCGAGCTGGATGCGCATGATGTAGCGGAATGCCATGGAGTATATGGCCAGCATCAGGATTGGATTCAGGAGAGACCAGAAGAAGCCCAGCGCCGAACCGCGATATTTCAGGGTCAGGTTGACCTTGGTCAGGTTGAGGATTAGCTCGCGGAACCTCCACCAGCGCCGGTATGACACTCCTGTCGCGAGATAGAGGAAGAAAGCGAACGCGAAGCACAGGGGAAATGCGTATTTGACGCCTATGACCGCGAACCTGTCCAGTCCCGGTGGAGAGAAAGCAAGCGAGGGGGCCGGACCGCGCGGGACCAGCACGATTCCGCCTCCCTCCGAGCTCAGGGGTTCAAGGTCTCCTAGTATCCGGGCGTTCGCCAGGACATCCGGCGCATCGAAGTGAAGTGTCTGGAACAATTTGCGAAGCGTTATCCCTTCCAGCCGAATCGGTCCTGCATCCCCGTTCCATGACAGGCGAACCCCCTTCACGGGAACCGGAGGGAATTCGAAACATGCTTCGCCGTCGTCCGGCCCGCCGGCAGTCCGGCGCTCGGCTTGCGCATTTCCCGCGCAACCGCGGTCGGTGTCGTAGGAAACGCCGAAGACAGCGGGAGGCCCCTTGACTTGGATTTGGAGGGTGGACCGCACGCGCAGATCAGCGAGCGCCGCAAGTGCCAGAGCGGCTGAAAGGCCTATCAATGCGACCAGAATGCGGACTCGTCTGGGCATCCGCCCTCGTGGTTTCTTTGACCAGGCTGCCTCATGCCGGCCCTCGAACCGGTGGCGACGCCGGACTTACGATGAACCGCGCAAGCGGAGAACCGACCTTGCAACCCGGAAACCGCGGCATTCTATCCCTCTGCTGGTGCCGAAGCAATCCCTCGGCGATTTGAAGACCAGGCGAACGCCTTGACATGCCCGTCAAATGGTGAATAATACTGCCT
>JBFZBV010000018.1:0-2973 GCA_041308285.1 Planctomycetota bacterium
TGATTGTCGTCCAGGAACCGGCCGTGCACGGGAAGATTGACGAGTTCCTCAAGACGCTCTGGGCCAAGAGGGCGGTGCTCGTGTTCACCAGCCTGCGCCAATTCACGGCCGATTACGAGACGCTGCGCAAGGCGGCCCCGGGCGCGGGTTCCACGCTGTCGCTCGACCCGAAGGAGCTTGAAGCCCTGGAGAAGGAGATTCTGCGCGGAAAGGCCGCGCAGCTCGTCGCCTCGGCCTATATGACTTCGTTCAACCGCCAGCGGGCCAACATCGTATCCGTGCGCGCGACGCCGGTAATCGGGGACGTGGACGTCGAGGTCGCCGAATCCGCCGGCATCGGAGATCCGATAATCAGGACAATCAACGACGGCCTCGTGTTCGACGTCACCCCTAGCCTCACCGGGGACGGCAAGCACGTCGTGCTCGATTTCAGGTCCCAGTACGCGAAGATGTCCGACCCGGTCCTCGTCAAGTTCGACCCCCACCTCAAGAACACGGTGCACAGGTACAACCTGGCCTTCGAAAATCTCCTTACGAGCATCACGATTCCCGACGGCGGCGCCGTGCTTTTCGTAATCGGGCCGAGCGAGTCGAATCCGTCGCGCGTCGCGGCCGTCCTGCTCACCACGAGGATAGTGAGGGTGCGCTAGGCGCCCCCCCCGCGCCATGACCGCGGCAGGGCGCGAACCTTCCGGGGACCCGGCTCGGCTCCGAGCCGGGTCCTTCGTTTCCCGAAGACCGCTTGACAGGGATCCCGCCGCCGTCTAGCATTCCTCCCCTGTTGATTGGCGATTCGGCAGTCCCCGCCCCGTCGACCGTCAGGGCTCCGACCCTCCGACACAAGCCGGGATCCAGAAGAAATCGCGATGGAGCAGCTACAGTCCGGCATCAGGAACATAGCGATTGTGGCCCACGTGGACCACGGCAAGACCACGCTCGTCGACGCGATGCTCTGGCAGAGCGGGACGTTCCGGCCGAACCAGGAGGTGCGCGAGCGGGTCATGGACTCCATGGACCTCGAGCGCGAGAGGGGAATCACGATTCTCGCGAAAAACACGTCCGTCAGGTACCGCGGCGTCAAAATCAACATAGTGGATACGCCGGGCCACGCGGACTTCGGCGGGGAGGTCGAAAGGACCCTCTGCATGGTCGACGGGATTATGCTCCTGGTCGACGCCGCCGAGGGCCCCCTGCCGCAGACGCGCTTCGTCCTGTCCAAGGCCCTCGAACTGCGCCTGCCCGCCATCGTCGTCATAAACAAAATCGACCGGCACGACGCGCGCCCCGAGGAGGTCCTCGACGAGATATTCGACCTCTTCATCGACCTCGATGCCACCGAGAGGCAGATTGAATTCCCCGTGCTCTACTCCATATCCAAGGACGGCACCTGCGGCAGCTCGCCCCGCGGGCCGCTCACTAACCTCGAACCCCTCTTCGACGCCATACTCAAGCACATCCCCCCGCCCGTGGGGAACCCGGAAGGCACGCTCCAGGTGGTCGTGACCAACGTCAACCCCGACCCGTACCTCGGGCCCATAGCCGTGGGCAGGGTGGTGCAGGGCAGGCTGCGCACCCGCATGCCGGTGACCGTATGCCACAGGGACGGCTCCACGGCGCGTACGACAATCACCGCCCTGTTCACGTTCGAGGGACTGGACAGGACCGAAGCGGAGAGCGCAGGGCCGGGCGAGATTGTCGCAATCGCGGGAGTCGCGGGAATCGGGCTCGGCGAGAGCATCGCAGAGGCCGAGACGCCCAGCCCCCTCCCGCCGCTCTGCGTGGACGAGCCCACGATGTCCATGGAGTTCTGCGTCAACGACTCGCCCTTGAGCGGCATCGACGGCAGGTACGTGACGTCGAGGCACGTGCGGGAGCGCCTTCTCAAGGAGGCGGCCGGAAACCTCGCCATCAAGGTCGAGGAGACCGAGAAGTCGGACAAGTTCACGGTCTACGGCAGGGGCGAGCTCCAGATGGGGATTCTGATTGAGCAGATGAGGAGGGAGAGCTACGAGCTCGCCGTCGGCATGCCCCGGGTCCTGACGAAGACCGTGGACGGGGAGATCCACGAGCCGTACGAACTCGTGCTGGTCGACGTCGCTGATGAGCACGTCGGCGTGGTGGTCAAGAAGATCCAATCGCGCAAGGGCGTGATGAAGAAGATGATTAACCACGGATCCGGCAGGATACGGATGGAATTCGACGTCCCCAGCCGCGGGCTCATAGGATACAGGACCGAGTTCCTGGGCGACACCAAGGGCACGGGGATTCTGACCCACCTCTTGTCCGGGTACAGGCGCTGGGCCGGGACCATCGTCCACAGGTCGACCGGCGCAATCGTCGCCGACAGGCCGGGCCGCGTCACCGGGTACGCCGTACTCAACATCCAGGAGAGGGGGGATTTGTTCGTCGCGCCGGGCGAAGCGGTCTACTGCGGGATGCTGGTGGGCGAGAACCACCGCGAGGTGGATTTGAACGTCAACATCACCAAGGAAAAGAGGCTCACCAACATCCGCACTTCCACCGCGGAGTTCTTCGAGAAGATTTCGCCCCCAAGGAAGATGTCCCTCGAGCAGTGCATCGAATTCATAAGGGAGGACGAACTCATCGAAATCACCCCGGCGAACCTCCGCATGCGAAAGAGAATCCTCGATCCGGATGCGAGGAAGAGGCACGCCGCAGGGAGGCTGTGACCGCCCGGGCCCCCCCGACTCCCGGCATCGCGCAAGGGGGTTCTTCTGACCATTCCCGCCGGGCCGGAAGCAGCCTCCGGCGGGGCGACGCTCACCAGAAAGCATCGAGGGACGCCCCCCTTGCCGCTTCCTTCGCCGCGCCGCTTTTCTACGGCGAAACCGGCGCGCCCTTTCCAGGCGTCCGGTCGGGAACGGAGTCCGTCGATTCTGAAGAGGAAAGAGAGGGGGACATCATCCGGTGGAACCGGGCACGCCGCTTTCGCATTATTATTCCGGCGACGCG
>JBFZBV010000019.1:0-3500 GCA_041308285.1 Planctomycetota bacterium
GGGACGGCTTCAGCGGGACCCTCGAAGAGATGGAATCGAGGTTCCTCAGCGGAATCATAGCCGACGCCCTGAAGAAGTCGGCGGGCAACAAGACCCGCGCGGCGAAGCTGCTCGGAATACCCAAGACTTCGCTCTACAACAAGATGAAGCGGCTCGGCATGGACATTCCCGAATAGCCCGCCTGTTCCGCCGCTGCGGTATTTCCTTTACAAGGCAACAGCAGAGATTTACAGTTCCGCCTCTTTTCAATCGCGCGCGGATTCGTCCTTGGAGGCGCGGGAAATGCTTGTCACTAAGGAATTCACGTTCAGTTCCGCGCACCGGCTCGTGGAATACCAGGGCAGATGCGAGAACCTCCACGGGCACACGTACAGGATGGCCGTCACGGTCGAGGCTCCCCCCGGGCCGGACGGAATCGCCTTCGACTTCATGAAACTCAAGGAGATTATCCACCGCGACGTCATATCCGTGCTCGACCACAGGTTCCTCAACGACATCATCCCCCAATCCACCGCCGAGAACATCGCAATCTGGGTCTGGCGCAAGCTCGAGGGCGCAATCCCCCTGGTCGAGGTGAAGCTCTTCGAGTCCTCCGACAGCTACGTCACGTACCGCGGGGATTTCCGAAGGTGAGCCCGTGCGCAGCCGCGGCATGCATTGCAGCGGCATCCGGTATTCCGGGGGCCCGGAACTTGACAGGCCTGGAGCCAATCCTATAATCCCTTCTCCCGGCATGGCGATGGAGTCCGGCCGGTCCTTTTCTTGCAGGAGACAGGCATGCCACAGGAAGACTTGAGGCTTCTGGACGGCGGACGGGGCTGCGAGACGGAAGTCGCCGCGCATCCCGAGATGCCCACGTGGATAGTGAACAAGGCCTTCGACATGGTTTCCGAGGTGGCCTTCAACGCCCTGGACGCGTACATGCTGTACTGCAGGGAGGAGAAGATACCGCACAGCTACCTTCTCGGCCTCGACATTCTCGTAACGGGGATTGCGGACCGCAAAGGCGGCAAGGTGGTGGACATCCGGCCCACGATGCTCGAAGGGCCGTGCTGCAATTCCTACCCGGCATGCCCCAACATAGACTCTTACAGGCTCTACAAGCGTTCCGCGCTCGAAGGCCAGAATCCAGACATGGTGGAATATCCGCTGCACCCGGCCCGAATCAGGGACGCAATCGTCTCGGCGTTCAGGGCGGCCTGGGCGGCGAACGGGGGCAGCGGCGACCCCGTGGTCGGCCTGATTACGAGACCCTATGCAGAGAGCGAGGAGGAGACGGCCCACAACCTCATCCTCGAAGGGTGCAGGAATGCCGGGCTGAAGGCGCTGAGGATAACGCCGGACGAGAACCCCAAGGTCGTCAACGGCAAGCTTACCGTAGGCGGCACGCCCGTGGACATCTGCTACCGCAGAATCGAGCGAATCCACGTCGCCCAGTTCTACGGCCTTGCGCTGGCATCCAGGATTATCAACGAAACGCCCGGGACCCTCTTCATGAATCCCTGGAAGGTCGACGACCTCAGGTCGAAGACAATCGAGGAGAAGGTGTTCCGCCGGTGGGAGAAAGCGACCGGGAAGAAGGTCTCGCGGCCGAAAACGCTCCTCGGCAGCGAAATCACGCCGGATTCGGTACGCGAACTCATGGAGACCGGAGGATACGCCCTCAAGGAGTGGAACAGCACGGGCGGCAAGGGCGTGTACCTCCACACGAACGCGAAGCTGGTGAAGAGGATATACGACAAGCTCTACCTCAGATACGACGGCCGACACATGGTTCTGGTCGATGACATCAAGGCGGACCTCGGGAAATTCGCCTCGTTCTCGCAGGACGCTTCAATCCAGCAGATGAGGGTCATAGACGCGCGCGAACTCAAGCCCGGGGTGAAGCTCGTCTACGACACCCGTATAAACGTCCTCTACGACGCGATGAAGAAGAAGTGGAACATCATATCCGGCATATCGAGATGCGTGCCCTGCGGGCCCGACGTCGGCAACGGGAACTCGCTCCTCACGAACATCTCGTCAGGTGCCGAGGTCGCGCCCCTCGTCATCGGGAAGGCCAAGGAGATTAAGAGCCCCATGAGGCTCGGACCTCTCCTCTCCGCGCTGATGGACGGCCGGACGGAATGCGTGGTATAGTCTCCAGGGGCGGGATGACTCTTCGCAAGGAGCGTGCAGGATGGGGAAGATAGGCGACGCGGTACAGATACTCCAGCGGGTCATGGAGTACAAAATCGCCTCGAGGGACGTGCTCAAATCGGCAATCAAGCGGGCCGACGACCGCGACAAGCCACTCCTCGAGACGTTCTACGCCGAGCAGGTCGAAACCCTGAAGAAAATCCCCGTGGTCTTCCAGAAGCTCAAGTTCGACGCCCCGAAAGAGGCTAACGAGGACTCCGTGACCGAGATGATGGATTGCATCTTCATAGAGGCCGCCGCATCCGGGACCGGCAAGGATTTGGATTTCCGCAGAGCCGCCCTGAGCATCGAGGAGAAGGCCATGAAGATTCTCAAGAAGCCGCTTCTCGAGCACAGCATCCCCGCGGAGCTCCGGAACGTCCTCGAGGAGAGCCTCCTCATGGCGCAGATCCACGCCTCTCAGCTCAGGAAGATGGTCGAAAGGGGCTGACAGCCCCCGGCCCCGGAAATCCCGGGCGGGCACGCGAATCAGGCGGCGGATTCCGGGATGTCGCTCAGAAGAAGAATATTCCGATGCTGAAGGACACCCTCTCGGTCTCGTCGTCCTTCAGCCTCGCCAGCGGGAATCCGAAGTCCAGCGAAATGGGTATGCCTCCCATCGCCGGCACGCGGAGCCTGAAGCCGAAGCCGACCGACGAACGAATCTGCGAAGTGCTGAAGTCCTCGACGTCCCTGACGAGCGCGGCCACGTCGTAGAAAAGCACGAACCTCAGCAGGTCAATTCTTATGCTCGAAGCCTCGACCAGCGGGCTGCGAATCAGGGGAATGCTGTATTCAAGGCTGGCCGTCGTCATGAAATTGCCGCCTATGGCGTCGTAATTCCACCTCGGCCCGATGCCCCGGTACTCGAACCCCCTTATCGACCCCAGACCTCCGGCGAAAAACCTCTCGTAAATCGGCAGGCTGGGCTGGCCGCCGTGCCCCTCGGCCCAGTCGACCTTGAAATGGAACGAGAGGATTTGCCTGTATTTGTCCAGGCTGTCGAAGAAGAAAAGCGGCTTCGTCCAGAGAGTGGTGAAGAGGGAGAACCTGAACCCGACCTTGGTGTAGTTGACGTCCCCCTGGAGGAACCCGCCGGCGTATTCGTAGATCAGCGATGTCAGCAGCCCCTCGTAGGGCTGGTTCACATCCTCCCTTAGACGCGAGAGTGAAAGACCGAGCTGGATGGACGAGATGAAGGAAGGGCCTCTGGAATCGAACACGTCCGGAGCGGCATAGGGCGAAATGCTACGCAGTTCGACGTACTTGAGATTGTAGCCGGCGGAGGCGCTCAGGAACCTGCTCAGCCTGTACCCGAACTC
>JBFZBV010000020.1:0-7239 GCA_041308285.1 Planctomycetota bacterium
GTACCCGCCCCGGATTTTCGAGAACACCGCCCTCGCCGCCTCGCGCATCGCGGTCTCCGAGTCGCGGAAAGCCTTGAGGTGCTCCTGCCCCGCGGTCCCAATCCTCCCGAAACGCACCGAGTAGCGGCTCCCCGACCAGGTGATTTCCCAGAACTTGGCGCTCTTCCCGTCGATGTATTCGAAGTACGACGGGACGTTCTCCTCGAGCCCGGCGTCCTGCCACGCCGGCTGGGCGTCGCATGCCGGCGGCTCGGGGCCGTCCTCCTCCTCCCCGGCGCCGGAACCGGACGCCCCGTCCCCGCCCGCGGAGGCCAGGCGATGGCCGAGGTCCGCTGAGAAGCCGCGGTGCGGCTCCATCTTCCCGGCCCCGGCCCCGCCCTCCAGGACCGCGAGCATCCCCGCACACGCCGCGGCCGGGTCGGCGTACCACTCGGCGGCGGTCACGCGCAGGATTCTCCAGCCGAACAGGCCCAGGAGCCTCGGCCTGCTCACCTCCCGCTCGAGGACGTTCTCCTCCTCGTAGTGCCTGCCCGTGTCCAGCAGTATCCCCAGCCTGTAGGCCCTGTCCCCCTCGGCGCGCACCGCGAGGTCGCAGCGGAAGTCCGACATGCCCACGGAATGGTCCACCTCGTACCCGCGGCTCTTGAGGGCCGCGGTCACGGCCCTTGCAAGCGCGCCGGACCGGACGACCTGGTCCTCGCGGGAGTCCTCGCGCCACGGGCACATCTCCCGCAGGACGCCCCTGGCCGACTCGGCGCTGCCCGCGGAGCACGCCGAGGCGTATCTCAGGTATCTCTTGAGGCAGTTCGCCCCGTCGTTGTAGTCGTTCGTTATATCGTCCGCCCTGATGGAGCTCACGACGGCCATGTGGCGGCGCGAACGCGAAAACGCCACGTTCAGCCGCTTCTCCCCGCCTCCCTGGTTTATCGGGCCGAAGTTCATGAGCGTCCGCCCGTCCGGACCGGGCCCGTAGCAAGTGCTGAGCACAATCACGTCGCGCTCGTCGCCCTGGATGTTCTCGAGGTTCTTCACGAGAAGGCCCGTGAACTGGCCGTCGTCCTCTCGGACGTATTCCGCCTCCAGCGCGTCCCTGAAGGCCGGGTCGCCTACCGCCAGCCTTTCCAGCGCGTCCTCAATCTCCCCCTGCTGCGCCTCGGAGAACGCCACCACCCCGATGGTGGGCCTGCCCTCCGCTGCCAGGAGACCCCTTACCAGGTGCGCGATGTAGTCCGCCTCCATGCGGTTGCGCCGGTTCTCGTACACCGCTTCCTTCGCGAAGTGGAAGCTGAGAGGACGCGACAGCAGGTCCTTCGCCCTCTCCCCGCCCTCGGAGGCCGAGACGACCTCGATTTCCCCCGCCCCGGGGCCCGGCAGCTCCTCGTCCGGCACGGTGAGAAGCCGGCCGTCGTAGAACGCCCAGTTCGAGAAGCCTATGAGGCTCTCCGACTTGCTCCGGTAGTGCCAGCGCAGCATGCGTGACGAGAGGTTGCGCGCCGCATGGTCGAGGAAGCTGTTCACCCCGAGGTCGCACCCAGCTACTCCGCCGTCCCCGCCCGCTTCCGCGCCCTCCTCCTCCTCCTCGCCTCCCCTCGCAGCGAAGAAGCTCGTGGGCGGGAGCTGCTTCTCGTCCCCGACCACTATCGCCTGCCCCGACCTGAACAGCGCGGGCACCGCCTCCTCGAGCGTAATCTGGCTCGCCTCGTCGAAGATCACCACGTCGAACCGCCCGCCGTCCAGAGGAAGGGTGTCGGAGACGCTCAGCGGGCTCATCAGCCAGACGGGCTTGAGATGCTCCACGACCATTCCCGTGTCGCCAGAGACGATTTCCCGTATCGGCTTGTACCTCATGGTCTTGCCGAACTCGTGCTCCAGATCGCGCCTCCCGCGGTTGAACCTGTTCTTGAACTCCTCTTCCGCCGGCTTGAGGCCCGCCGCGGGCGCCGACGATATGCGCAAATCCTCCACCAGGCCCCTCGTCACGTTCTCCAGAATCAGCTCGGAGTTGAGCTCCATCCACCGCTCGTGCGCCGCGAGCAGCCGTGACGACGCCTCCTCCCTCCCCCGGCTGTCGAGACGCGTGATCGCGGGATGCAGCCTCGCCAGATGGCCGAAGGTCCGCCCGATTGCCGCGGCCTCGAGCTCCCTCGGCGTGCAGGGCAGCTCCCGCAGCGCCCCGGCCATCGAAGGCGGCAGCTTCCCCATCTCGCGGAGGCACAGGCAGAAGGCCGGAAGCTCGTCCAGCACTTCCCGCACGCCCATGAGCGCGTCGGCAAGACCCTCGGAAGGTATGCCGCCCGGGGCTTCCATGAAGCCTTCTAGCGCCGCCGACAGTTCCGCAGCCTCCCTCGCGCGCGGGGCGAGCCTCGCGGCCGCCTCGTCGGGCTTCGCCGACGAGACGAGCATGGCGAGTGCGTCCGCCCCGGCCGTCGAGGACTTCAGCTCCTCCTTGAGCGCCTCGGCCAGGTCGAGAATCCCTCGCACCCCCCCCTCGACCCCCATGGCCATGGCAAGGTCCGCCTCTAGGCGCTTCGCCCTCGCCCTGGCCTCGTGCAGCCTCCGGAGGGCCTCGAGAACCGCGGTCCACGTCGGCCGGACCGCGCGGGCGCCGAAATCGTAGGACGAGTTCATGACCTTCCTCAGCGCCCACCAGCCCGGCCTGAGGAAATTCAGCACCGAATCCCCGTAGCCCCTCGCCCGCGCCAGCGCGGCCTCCGTGTCCTCCGGGGACAGGGGCCTCGACCAGTTCGTTGCGCCCGCCTCCGCCTCCGCCTTCTCGGACTCCGCCGCCTTGAGCCTCAGCAGCTGGCCCGCGAGCTTGAGGGACGTCCCGCTCGACTCCGAGAGGAGCCCCATCAGGCCCCTCCTCGCTAGCGGCTCGGCTCGGGCCGCGGCTTCGACGAGCGCCTTGAGACCCCCGAACGTGCGCGCTGATCCGTCCTTCAGGCCCGAAAGGGCCAGTGCGTCCCTGAGCGCCGCCGCGGCGGGCTCCGCCGCGTCGAGGAGCGCCGAGACGCGCTCGATGGGCCTCTCGAGGTCCGCCACGGACGCCTTGAGGAATCGGAGCGGGTGCCTGGCGAATACGGAGTCCGGCTGGACGGCCTTGAGCCTCTCCTCGAACGCGGCCAGCGCGGCGCGGTTCCGGGCCCAGGCCGAGAAGAAGGGCACCTTCTCCTCCCCGGCCGCGCCCAGCGCCATGGCGGGGCCCAGCGCGATGCCGCGCTCCAGCATCGCGAGGAGCGGCGCGCCCGTCTCATCGAAGGAGGTCTTCATGAGCCGCGCGAACTCGCCCAGGCACCGCGACTCCTCCTCGAAGGCCGCGTCCAGCATCCGCCTCTTCGCCGAGCCCTGCCCGAGCCCTTTCTTCGCGGCCTCCAGCATGGACTCGTAAGTCTCCTTGAGGTCCGAGACGAACCCCTTCTTGTCGGCCTGGGAGTCGTGGATGAGGCAGCACAGCCCCCCCAGGCCCCTCTGCCTGAGCCTGAGGTAGACGACGTCCAGGGCCGCCCGCTTCTCGCACACGAACAGCACGCTCTTCCCACGGGCTGCGAAGTCGGCGATGAGGTTCGTGATTGTCTGGCTCTTGCCCGTCCCCGGCGGACCCTGGACGATGTAGCTCTTCCCCTTCCTCGCCAGGCCGATTGCCACCGCCTGCGCGGGATCGCACGGCACGACGTCGAACCGGTCCGAGTGCTCCGGCGCCCGGGGATCCCCCTCCTCAATCGGTTTCGGTTCGAGCGAAAAGGCGGCCTCGAACGCCGGCGTGACCGCGTCCGACTCGATGAGCTCCTCGTAGTCGCGCACCAGCGTCATCTTGCGGTAGCGGAAGTTGCCGAGCGTCACCCTGCAGAGGTCGAACTCCCATGCGTAGGGATTCCCCTTCGCCGCGTCGTGCAGGGAGAAGAACGTCTTCTCCCTCGCGCTCTCGGGGGGATCCTCCCCGGGCCGGGCGAAATGCCGGCCGACGGGCTTCTCCCTCAGGATGCCGCCCAGCAGGCTGCCCGCCGGCCTGACCCGCTCGTTGAAGAGCGCGAGACCCAGAGGGTGGAAGTTCGCCGGATCGTAGCTGTAGTCCACGGACATGAAGCTCCCCGCGCCCTTGCCCGTGACCCGGGCGCGCCTCCGGTACAGGTCCAGCCTCCTGCGCGCCCTCTCGTGCACGAGGTCGATGCGAGGCCTGTCCACGAGCTTGAGTTCGACCGACGGCTCGGACGAGCGAATCGCCTTCTCCAGCGCGGAGTGCAGGTCCTGGACCTTCGCCTCGGCAAGGTCGATGCCGTCCGGCAGGTTGATGCCGTAGAGCTTCTTGAACAGGTGCTTCAGCACCGGGTTGATTTCGGCCTCGTCCGCGGCCGGCTCGAGAACGTACGTGTCCCGCACTCCCTTCTTCTTCGCGAGGTTCACCGGCAAGAGGACGAGGGGCGAGAAGTAGTGCTCAGGCGGGTCCGCCTTGAGGTCCGCCCAGCGGAGGAAGCACAGCACGAGCCTCTGGTGCCGGAACCCGTATTCCGCCTGGTCCTTCTGCGTCTCCGCCCGGATGCGGTCGAGCGAGGGCGCCGCGTAGAGCGCCTCGCGGAAGTCGATATGCCTGTTGAGGGACACCGCCTTCCCCCGGCTCAGGGAATCGGCGAACTCCCCCCCCCACGTGAGAATCTGTTCCTGCCGCACGTTCGCGAGGTCCATCGACAGCGGCACCGAGGCCTCCGTCAGGCACAGCGTGCCGGTAGTGTCCCTGAAATGAAGGAGCCTGTTCCGCCTCGACAGCTCGAACAGCCTCTCCTTGAGCCTCGCGAGGATTACCGCCCTCTTGCCCCTGCGATCCTTCTCCCTGAAACCCTTCACCGCCCCGAGGTCGTAGTCCAGCCCCGCCTGCCGGTCGCGGTAGTTCTCGAGGGCGCTCCGGATTGCCCCGAGGTCCCGCAGCCTCCTGTGCCGCGACAGCTCGGTCATGCCCGCGACGACCCTGGCGATTACCGGGTGCAGGCCCGGATTGATGGAGAACAGGTTGGCCCGGCCGCGCACGAACGCGAGGAGGTCCTCGTCGCGGTTCAGGTCCAGATTGCATGACAGGCTTGCCAGAATCAGGCCGAGGCTGAAGATGTCCGCCTGCGGATCGTGGTGCCCGACCGCGTGCTCCCAGGAGCCGTAGGCGGGCAGGTAGACCGGCCTGGTAATCTCCGCGCCCGGAATCCCCATGCTCAGGTCAGCGGCCTCCCCGGGATTCCCTCCGGAGTCGAGGTCCATGTCCCTCTTCCGCTCCGAGACGACCTCGAACGTGCGCGCCTCGGGCGGGTCGATTCTCCTGAGCGCCTCCGCGTTCGCCGCCTGCGGCTTCCTGTCCGAGTCCTGGAACCATATGGCCGACCGCTCCACGCGGAGCGCGTCAGTGCCGCAGAGAGGGGCCGCCATCCCCAGGGCGTGGGCCTCCGCAACCTGCCTCAGGAGGGGGAGGAAGCAGGCGAGGGCGTCCTCGGTCGTCAAGGGCCCCTGCCCGCGGCGTTCGGCCAGGAATTCGCTGAAAGGCTTCAAGGCGACTGCTCCGTGCCCTTTCTCGCTGCGTCCAGGATTGCCGTGCACCCCTCCTCAAGAGCCTCGAACCTCCGCTTCCCGATGCCGAGCTCCTTCATGGCCTGCTCCCTGAATGGCTCCCCCATGCCCAGCGCGCGGCTCGCCAGGATTGAGGCGGCCAGGGCTGGTTCCTCGATTTCCCGGTCGCAGGCGGCGAAGTCGAGCAGCACGTACGCGAAGTACCGCGCGGTGTCCTCGTCCCATGGAGACAGGGCCGCCTTCACGGCGCCGAGGTCCGGCGCGGCGGCGGGGGGCGCGTAACCGTCGAAGAACATCCTCGCGTGCGCCAGCGCCGTCTCAGACCGCATCCATTTCTCGGAGAGCAGCGCGTCCACCACGGCGCGCGTGTGGCGCACCATCTCCATCTGGCCGGGAAGACTCATCCTGCCGATTGCGGGCGTCCCCTCAATCATCCTCCTGATTTGCTCCTCCGCCCCGGGGGCGCCGGCCGCCCACAGGCTGAGCGCCCTCGCTCGGATGAACGCCTCCGGGTGGCTCTGCCCCCGCGAGCCCGGATCATCCCTGTCGAAGATTTCGTCGATTTGCCTGAGGTAGCTCTCCGCCGGGACGTCTGCCACGCCCGTCTCGATTTTCACGATCGACCCGACCGCCGCGGCGAGGTCGCCCCCGCACGCAATCAGCGAGGCGCGGTCGCAGAAAGCCTCCGTGTGGAGCCGCATGAGCCTCAGGCTCTCGTCGTGCACCGGCCGGCGGCCCGGGTCGGCCGCAAGCGCGGCCATGACATCCTCGAGCACTCGATAGCGCCTGCCCCACCCCTCGAGAAGCATGAAATGACCGGCCTCGTGGCCGATTAGGGCCGCGGTTTCGGCCCCGCCGAGCTTTTCGAGCACCGGGCCGCTGAACGCGACGTGGATCTCCCCGGGGATGAAAAAGAGGCCGGCGTTCATGCCGGTCGACTGCTGGACCTGGTAGAAGGTAGCCCTAGCGGCGAGGCCGAGCCGCGAGGCGGCCAGCGCGGCCGTCTCGTACAGCCCGGGCTTCGTATCCCTGTCGATCCGGAAGGTCGACTTCAGTATCTCCAGCCTGACCCGTTCCGCGTGCTCGGGCCCCGCGAGGTCGCCCGCAATCCAATCCCAGGCTTCCCTCTCCGCGCTCTCGAGCAGGCCGGCCAGCGACTCGAGATACACCGGGGGCACGAGCCCGGCATTTCCGCCGTTGACGCAGGTTTCCATGGGTCACGCTCCCGGATTATCGGTCGCCGGGCGCCCCCGCCCGTACCGGACGAGCATAGTATCTCATCGGGACGGCGGCTGATCCATCTCATGGCGGGGATTGGGCCGCGAACATGGCTGCTGCGCTTTACGGCCTCACACGATGAGTTTCAGTCCGCAGTCGTGGCAGAAGGCGTTCATCTCGCGGCGTAGCTTGGCGTGTTTCGCGTCCCCGCAGGCCGGGGGCCGTATCTTCCCGTTGACCAAAGCCCCGCATGCGGGGCAGAAGCGTATGGGAGGCTCGGCTCGGCGGTGGTTCAGGTTGCTGCAGGAATTGTCCCGGATGCTTCACCACCTTTCGCATGCGTGAAGCCTGCACTGCGGCGCAGGGCGTATGCCGCCCCGCGCCGCAGTGCTTGCATTCTCCGGATAGGGGGCCGCCTACCAGCGGTCTCCGCCCCTTCCCCTGCCGCCGCCGCCCCCGCCGCCGCCGCCGCCGCCC
>JBFZBV010000021.1:0-4601 GCA_041308285.1 Planctomycetota bacterium
GCACCCGCCGCCCGCGCCCGAGGCCGGGATGATAGCACCCTTCCGGCCGGACCCGCAACCCGCGGCCGAGGCCAGGGGTGAAGAGTCCGGATTCTTCGGGCGGCGGGCGACCTGATTCTCCCGGATGTATCGTCGGTCGTTTTCACCGCGGGACCTGCTATCCCGTACTCGTGCCTTCATGCCGCGTATTCGTACACGTACACGTTTTCGTACACGTACACGACTTGCATGGAACGAGAAGGCGCCGGAAAAGCTTGAATGAGCGAGGGGAAGTGGAAGAGGAAGGGTAGGCGGGAAGAGCATGAGGAAGGGTAAGGGGAAGAGAAGATCGGAATCGGGAGACCGCAGTTCATCCGGGCACCGTATTCCAGTCATAACGCAAAGACCCTGCCGCAGTCATGGACCGGGGGGATTTGGACTGCGGCAGGGCCTTTGCATTCGACGTGCCGCTTTATCGTCCCTCCGGCCCATGCCTTGATTCACCTCCCTGCGGATTGCGGGCGCGGAGCGTGCCGAGCCGAATCAACGATTCCGGACACGACTCTTCATCGCCGTCCGCGGCCCTGCAGGGGCGATTTTCGGAAAAAGCGGGTGTATAATATGCGTGATTCGGGCGGGCCCGGGCGGGGAAGGCGCAAGTCCCGGGCCGCCCCGATTCCAGCACGCGCTCCGCGCATGGCATGCGCCCCTGCCGGGGCCTCCGTGCGCGCCGCGAGGATGGCAAGGCTCCTGGCCCTTTTTCGCGCGTGACAGGTATATGCCCGGTCCGGTCCCATCCGACAAATCGATTGCCGGGGCGTTCAACCCGAAGGCCTTCAAGAGGGTCCTCGGCATGCTGGAACGCACCGGCTACGTCGGCTGCCTGCAGGTCACCAGGGTCGACGCCACCAAGTACGTCTATTTCACCGTCGGAGGCGTGCGGCTCCACGTGACCGGATCGAAGCAGAAGGTGCCCATCGGCAAGCTCCTTGTGAGGTACGGCAAGGTCAAGCCGTCGCAGCTCGAGGACGCGGTCGCCATCCAGAACCGGACCGGACGCAAGATGGGCGAAGTGCTCACCAAGTTCATGAAGGTCGTCACGCCCCAGATCATGCAGGAGATGATTCGAATCCAGGTGGAAAACGAGATCTTCGATCTCCTGACCTGGGAGGGGGCGGCGTTCCAGTTCCACGAGAAGATGCAGGAGAACCTGTTCGAGGAGAAGCTCAAGGCCACTACCATTTCCGTGAACATAGAGGAGCTCGCGGCCAAGCTCGCGTCGCGGATAGAGAAGTGGTCGGAAATCCAGGAGAAGGTGCCCGACATGCGCGGGGCCTACAAGCTGACCAAGGCCGGATCGGACGAGCTGGCCAGGGGCGGCATGGGCGGGTTCTACTCCGAATTCGTCAGCCTGCTCGACGGCAGGAAGACGCTGGCGGAGACGGGGGACTCCGGCAATTTCGGGCTGTACGAGACCTGCGAAATCGCGGCGGACCTCCTGGGCAGGGAATGGATTGTGCGGACCGGCGGAGGGGGCGGAGGCGAGTTCGAAGAGGTCCAGGACGTGTTCCAGGAAATCGCCATGCTCGAGAAGGCCCTCGAGGCCGCTCCCGAGGACGAGCTGCTGAGGTTCAAGCTGGCCCACGCGTACCAGGAATCCCGCCAGAAGGAGAAGGCCGCGGCGAACTACAGCATCCTTGCCGAGCAGAAGTTCGAGAACTACCGCGTGGACGAGGCCGTGGAACTGCTCGAGAAGGCGGTCCTCCTCAATCCCAACGACTTCGACTCGCAGGAGAGGCTCTTCGACCTCTACAGGGGGCACAAGCCGGAGAAGGCGACGGCGCACGGCATCAAGATGGCGGAAATCTACAAGTCCAACCGCCTGCCCAACAGGACGAAGAACATCCTCCTGCAGACGCTGGACATCGACCAGAAGAACCACCGCGCCAGGAGGCTGCTGGCCGAGGTCTACACGATGCTGGAGGAGACGAAGCCGGCCGTCGCGCAGTACGAGCAGCTCGCGCAGCTCCTCAAGGACGAGAAGAAGGACGAGGCCAGGCTCAAGGAAATCTACGAGAAGATTCTGATACTCGACGAGGACCACAAGGCCGCCAAGAAGGAGCTCAGGAAGCTCTACTACAAGACGGGGCAGGAAATCGGGAGGTACGCGAGGATTGCCGTCACCGCGGCGGCGCTCCTGGCAGCCGCCGCGTCGGTCGCCTACGAGCTGGCGGGCAGGCTGGAGTACCGCGCGGTGGCCGCGGAAACCGCGCGCCTCTCTGCCGAAGGCGAGCACCGCAAGGCGCGCGACCTGGCCGCGGAGTTCGACAGCAAGTACTTCCTCACCTCGGCCTCGGCCAGGGCGAAGGAGACGATTCGCGCGCTGGACTCCCACATCAGGGCGGCGCGGAACGCGGAGGTGTTCCAGGGCCTCGGGGCGTACGAGGGCGCCCTGGCCGCCGGCAGGGTGAAGGACCTCGCGGCGGCAATAGAGGAGATGGAGCGCATCCTCGCATCCGCCGACATCTCCCCGGAGCTGCGCGCGCTCATCCAGTCCCTCGAAGGCAGGATACAAGGCTTCCTTGCCGAGTACGCCCGCGCGAAGGACGTCGCCTCCCGGGTGGGGGGCGAGCAGGCCTACGGGGCCCTGAGGGCGCTCCTCAAGCTCTCCTCGGGAATCGTGCCCGACGAGGAGGTGCAAATCGATTTCCCAATCCGCACGGAGCCGTCCGGCGCGGACGTGTACGTGGACGGGGCCCGGCTCGACCGCGAGACGGTCAGGCTTTCGCTCGGGGCGCGCAGCAGAATCCGGGTCGAGCACCCGGGCTACGAGCCGCTGGAATTCGAGACGGACGCCGCGTCGGCGCAGTGGCCCGTAAAGGCCCGGCTGTCCAAGCTCCTCGTGTGGAAGACCTACGCCGGCGGGCCGGTCTCGATACATCCGGCGTCATGGGGAGGATTCCTCATCGTCGCGTCCGACAACGGCAGGATTACGGCGATTGCGCGGGAATCGGGGCACGTGAGGAAGTCCTTGGTCCTGGAGGCCGCGTGCGGGCCGGCCGCGCCGCCGCTGATAATCGGCAGGCAGGCCTTCTACCCCATGGCGGACGGCGGCCTCGCCCTGGTGGACGTCGAGAACATGGTGTTCGCTTCGCGCGTGGAGGCGGGCGGGCCGCCCTCGTCCCGGCCGTTCGCCGTCTCACCGCCGGGGAAAGGGGTGCTCCTCCTTCTCAGGAACGGGAGCATAAGGCTCCTGCCCGAGGGGGCGGATGCCTTCGAAGCAATCGAGAACCTCGGCACGGAGATGGAACCCGGCGCGAACTTCTCCGAGGACGTGCTCGTGGCCTGCGCAACCGACGGGAGAATCGCCGCGTTCGACCTCAAGCTGAACCGCGTGAGCTGGACGGCCAGCCTCTCGTCGGCCGTTTCCGGGCCGCCCGCGGTCGCGAAGGGCGTGGTCTACGCCGCGACGAAATCCGGCGACCTCTGGGCATTGAGCATCGTCACGGGCAAGCCCCTCCAGGGCTGGCCCTACCGCAGCGAATCGGCCTTCTCGGCCGGGCCCGAAGTCTCGGAGAATTGCGCCTACGTCGGATCGCCCGACAGGCACGTCTACTGCGTGAGCCTCTCGACCGGCCGCCTGGAGTGGAAGGTCCACGTGGAGTCGCCCGTCACGTCCGAGTGCACCCAGTCCGGATCCGCCGTCTACTTCGGGACAAGCGACGGGAGGCTGGTCGCGGTGGACACGGTCGACAGAAGGGTGAAGTGGTCCTTCGCGACCGGTGGGCCGGTGCTGGCGAAACCGCTGGCGACGGGCGACAGCGTCGTATTCGCATCCACGGACGGTCACGTTTACTCGGTTCGGGAGTAGGGGAATGCCGTACGAAGAGAGCGGTCCTCCACTGTTCATCGTCTGCGCGAAGTGCGGCGCCTCCATGCCGGCGACCAAGGAGCCCAAGTTCTGCCCGGACTGCGGCGCGCCGGTGCCCAAGGACGCGAAGCCCGCGCAGGCCGGCCCGAAAAAGCCGGAGAGCGCCGCCGACGTGCTCAAGTCCGTGGACGCCCTCCTCCAGGGGCTCTCGTCCCCCTCGGTCCTCAAGCCGGCCGGGCAGGACCGCGGCGCAGCGCCGTCCGACGCGCCGCAGATGCAGAATCCCAAGGCCGCGGCCGCGGCGTTCCCGCAGACGGCTCCGCCGTCCGCCGCCCCGGCCGGCGGATCGAAGAGCTCAATCGACGCGTTCATCAGGGACGGCGAGAAGGAGGAGCAGGAGCACAGAATCAAGCGGGTGACCGTGGTCGAACGCAAGACCAAGGCCGCCACTTCCGCGAGGTCCAGGGAAAAGCTCATCTGCCAGAACTGCAAGCAGATCTACACGGGCTCTTCGATCAGAATCCAGAAATGCATGACGTGCGGGTCGTCCTACCTCAAGCGGATCACGGGCGACGAGGCCGAAGCGCAGGAGGCCGAGCCGGCCCCCCAGGCCGACTCCGCGCCCGCCGCCGATCCGGGCCGGGAGGGCGCGCCCCAGCCCGAGGCGCAGGCCAAATCGCCGTTCAACTACTACGGGGAGGACGCGGATTTCGTGGATTCGGTCGCCGTCGAGCCCGGTCCCGCCCCGGCC
>JBFZBV010000022.1:0-2564 GCA_041308285.1 Planctomycetota bacterium
TGATACTGCGGATTTCAGGAAGGGTTTCAGCCGCCAGGCAGGTGACGCCGCAGTAATCGCAGAGCATATCGCCCCCTTCATCCTGCATTCGCCCCCCTCAAGCCCCCCTGCGCGCCGCCCGGAAATCCGTTGACTGCGGACGATGAAGAAAGTATTATGCAATAGAAACATTATGTTGAAAGAACATAATAATGGAAGACAGGCTGCCGTTCTTCGACCGCGCACGCGAGCTGGCCCGCTTGCGGATTCCGCCCGACGGAAGGGGCGGCTTCTTCGTCGTCTACGGCAGGAGAAGAATCGGGAAGACGCGCCTCATAAAGGAGGCGGTCAAGGGCGCAGCGTCGACGGTGTTCTACACGGGCGACGAGAGGGAGACTCCCCTCCAAATCCGAGCGCTGGCGTCCGCCCTGGCGGGCGCGATCCCGAAGTTCGACGCGGTCGAGTACCCGGGCTGGGGGGCGCTCCTGGACCGCCTCGCCGCGGATCATCCGGCGAAGTTCGTCCTCGTCCTCGACGAATTCCCCCATCTGGCCGCGCAGGACCGGTCGCTGCCGAGCCTGCTCCAGAAGTTCGTGGACGGCGAGGGGTTCAGGGGCGTCACGCTCATCATCTGCGGATCGTCGCAAAGGATGATGCAAGGCCTTGCGCTGGACGCCGCATCGCCGCTCTTCGGCAGGGCGAACCAGGTCCTCAAGATTGAGGCCCTCCCGCCCGGCTGCATAGGAAAGGCGCTGGGGCTCCGCTCGGCTTCGGACATGGTCGAGGCGTGGGCGGTTTTCGGGGGGGTGCCCAGGTATTGGGAGCTTGCGCGCGGATTCCGCTCCGCGAGGGAAGCCGCGGTTTCGCTCGTCCTCGATCCCCTTGGCCCCCTGCACGACGAGCCCCGGAGGCTCCTCCTGGACGACACCCGGGACGTGGTGCAGGCCGCTTCCATTCTCGCCCTGGTCGGAAGGGGCGCGCACCGCCTTTCGGAAATCGCTGGACGCCTCGGGAAACCTGCGACGTCCCTGACCCGCCCTATTGCGCGCCTCGTGGATCTCGGCCTGCTGCACAGGGAAAACCCCTTCGGAAGCCCCTCCAAGACGTCGAAGAAGACCCTTTACGGCATCCGCGATCCGCTCATGCGATTCTGGTTCCGCATGGTGGAACCGAACCTGGCCCGCCTGGACTCGGGGGCATTCGAAAAGGCCGGCAGGGAAGTGATGGGCACGCTCCCTGCTCTCGTTTCAGCCGCATGGGAGGACCTTGCGCGGATGTGCGTGCCGAAGGCCGAGATTGGCGGCAGGGCCTGGGACGCGCCTTCGCGTTACTGGGGCCCCGGCAGGGACGGGAGCCCGCTCGAAATAGACGCCGTGGCCCGAAGCATGGACGGCGCGGCGATTCTCGTCGGGGCAGCCACATGGGGGGACAGGAAGACCGCGGTAAAGAAGGCCGTCGAACTGAGGGGAAAAGCCTCCCGTTTTGCCGGATGCGAGGGGAAGGAACCGGTCCTGGTCATGTTCTCGCGCGAAAGGCTTTCCGCGGAGGGAATCGAGGTCCTGTCCCCGTCCGACGTGATGAAGGTCCTGGCAGACTGACAGGAGTCCCGTCTGCATCACAAGGCATTCGACCTCGGAATCCTCCCGGTCACCGAAACCGCGACCGTCCTTGTCTCCGGCAAGACCTCGGGCTCGAAACGGCCTTCCGACCTTTCAACCAGCCCTTCCGCGATGCGATGCTGTTTCGCGCCCGGACGTCGGCCGGGATTGCGACGAGCCGGGCACTGGCAAAAAGGCCTCATTAAAAGGACAATATTAGATTATTTGTCCTTTTTATAAGGATAATTATCATTAAGTCACTTCGTCATTTTAATATTGTAGAAATTGAAAAGATATTTTCCGATGTTATTGCATATCATTGACATCAAAGATGTTATAGCGCATTTTCCGAAGTCCAGCTATTCCAATCTTCACGCGCGCAGCGCGTGTTATAACCCGGACGAGCCCGCCCTTTTTAGTTCCGGCTCGTCCGGGTTATGAACCTTATCGCCGACTCGCTGGCGGCGAAGATTCCGGCCTTCACCCGCAGGGACGCGAAGCTGCCCGGGATTCGCGGCAAAGCCTTCGCCATCACGGGGATGCGCCGCACGGGGAAGACGACCTTCCTGTGGCAATGCCTTTCGGACCGCCTTGCTTCCGGGGATCCGCGGGAGAGCCTCCTCCTCGTCAACTTCGAGGACGAGCGGCTGGCGGGGATGCAATCGGCTGATCTGAGGCTCCTAATCGAGGAGTATTTCGCGATGCATCCCGGATTCCGCGACTCCAGGCGCATCGGCCTGTTCCTGGACGAGATACAGGCGGTGCCCGGATGGGAGGCTTTCTGCCGCAGGGTGATGGATTCGGAGCAGGTCGACCTGTTCCTGTCCGGATCATCCTCGAAGATGCTCAGCCGGGAAGTCGCGTCGAGCATGCGCGGCAGGGCCATGGAGGTCAGGGTGCACCCGTTCAGCTTCAGGGAGTTCCTCAGGCACTCCGGGGCCGAGCCGGATCGGCCCTTCAGGTCGCTGGCGAAAGCAGGGCGTTCGA
>JBFZBV010000023.1:0-6596 GCA_041308285.1 Planctomycetota bacterium
CGTGCATGGCCTGCATTATCTTCCTCGCCGCCGCCTCGCTCTCGGCCGGCGGCAGCGGCCTGGCGTACTCGAAGGCCTTCCTGAAGAGGTCGCCGGCGGACGCCGGATTGCCGTGGTTCCCCAGATGGAAGGCCAGCTCGCAGGCCTTGTCCGCAGCCTGGCCCCGCTTGCCGTACTTCCTGAACACGGCCAGAGCCGCCTCCATACGGCCTGCGACCTTGTGATCCTCCCCTGCCAGGCTCAGTCCGCGCGTCTCCTCGTCAATCTTCCGAATCTCCGCCCACGCCTCCGGAGGCATGTAGACGTCCGGGCCGATTCCGAGGTCCGCGGGCGCCGATTCCGGGGCTCGAGGCCTCTGATCGCGGCCGCAGGACGCGAGAGCAGCAATGAACACGGCAGGAAACAGGATTGAAAACTTCTTCATCATGAAGGCGGATTTTATTAAAAATCTTGAAGTCGCGCCATCGGCAGCAGCCGGTCGAAACGCCGATTCCGCCGCCTTGCGGAATTTCCTCCGTGGCTCCGGCCACAACACTCTGATATATCGAGCCTTGCGCGTTGGGCCCGGAAGACGCCGCAATCGGGCTCCGCCCCTGCAGGTTCCGGCATGCGTTTTGCTCTTCAATCTGCCGAACTGTTCTTTCAAGGAATGCGATATGACAATCAACTGTCCTTCCTGCGGCAGAAGCTTCAACAAGGACCTCTTCCCGCTCGGCAACCTCGTGCACTGCCCGTACTGCGAATCGGAGTTCAGGATTGAGCCCGCGCCGGCGCCGTCCGGGACGCCTCCTGCATCAGGAACCGCCCGGCCCGAGCCCGCAGCCTCACCAGCTCCGGAACCAGCCCCCGCCGAACCGGACCGGAAGGAGAGGCCCCGGCCAGATTCGGAAGCCGTCCCCGGAACCGCCGATCCGAAACCCGAACCCGACGGCGGGATCAGGATTTCCCTGCAGCTCGGCGCCGGCGAGGACGATTCCCAGGCAATCGGGAACGCTCCGGCGCGCAAAGGCTCCCCATGGCCCGGTTTCCTGATGCACCTCGGCGTGTTCGCAATCGTCGGCTTCGCCGCAGCCGGGCTCAACTGGATTGCGTCCCCGACCGTGCCCTGGTCGCTCTTCGCAATCGGCCCCTGGGGCGCGGGCGTGCTGATTCATCTCTGGATGAACCTAGTCGGAACCGTCAAGAGGCGCACGAGATTCCCCTCGCCCTCGCCGGAACTGCTCCGCAAGTTCCCCAAGGGCCCGATGATTGGGTTCCTCGATTCGCTGGCCGCCTTCATCCCCGTCAACGCGTTCCTCGTGTTCGCGGACTTCTTCACCGATCACAGGATTACCTGGTCCCTCTGGGTCGCGGGAATCTGGGGCATCTTCACCGCGATTCACTTCTGGACCGCCCTCGTCAGGGCCGGATTCGGCAAGACCGAACCCGATTCCGTGAGACTCGCTGCCAAGCGCGGGAAAATGACGCGCAGGTGGGTCCGGTTCCTAGGCTCGTTCGGCGTCTATGCCATCGTGAACGGCGGCCTCGTCGCCCTGAACCTCGCCGTCTCCCCGGGCTACCTCTGGTCGGCCTGGGTCGCCGCTGCGTGGGGCATCGGCGTGTTCGCGGATCTGTGGAGGAGCGCCGTCGCGTCCGTGGACTTCCTGGTGGAGGAGAAGAGGAGCCCCAAGACCGGGCCGTCGCAGAGCCCCTCGCTGGTCCCCGTCGTGCTCCTCAACCTCAGCATGTGGGCCGCGTTCGCCCTCGCAGGCTTCGCCGTGCCCGCGTTCGGCGGATCAATCTCCGCCCCGGGAATCCTGGGCTGCGCCTCCGGCGTCCTCTCCGACGTCGGCCGCTTCGCGGTGGACTTCCCCTTCGTGTACTGGGGCGCTGCGATGGCGGTCTCCGTCCTCTCCTTCACCATGTTCGCCTGGAGCGGACCCGGCAGGAGAAGGCTCGCCAACGCAGTGTTCTACCTCTGCTCGACCGCTTTCCTGGCGGCTTCGGCGGTCACGGCCGCGGCCGTCACTTCGGGGCTGGTTTCCCTGCAGGGATAAGGTAGAGCGGCTCGTGGTCGCCGGGCAGCGACAGGGCCTTCTTCACCTTGTCGTCGTGGAATGCGCCTATCGGCACGGCCCCGAGCCCGAGCGCGACGGCCTGGAGAAGGATATTCTGCGCTGCGTGCCCCACCTCGATGTGCACGTACCGCGGCGTGCGCTCCGGCCCGTATTTCGCCTCCACCCTCCCGTACACGGCGGCAATCACGAATATCTCCGGCGCCGTCCTGAGCGCCCCCTGCCTCAGCGCCGCCTCGGCCAGGTCCGCCCTCCTGTCCCCCCCGAGCGTCCTCTCGATTCTGTGCCCCTCGGGGTCGTACCTGTACACGCCCGACGCGCTCACAGCGTATATCTCCAGCGGGTAGAGCGCCCCTGCGGAGGGCGCCGTGCGGCCGAACCGCTCCGCAGGCCTGTTCCTCCCCTGCGCGGCCCACAGAATCTGCGACCTCTGCGCCTCGGTCAGCCCCTCCGGCAGGAAGGACCGCACCGACCTCCTCTGCGCCAGGGCCTTCTCGAGCGACATCTGCCCGTCCAGCACCGGCGCGGGCAGGGACTTGAATCCGCCCTCCTCCGCCGCCTCCTGGCCGCATGTCAGCGCGCAGACGCACAGCAGCGCAAGGCCCGCCCCGGCCGCGCATGCGACCGCACCCCTGAGCATGCCGCAGGAAGTCGAGAAGAACCGGCTTGTCACTCCGCCCATCGGCCCCTCCTTTCCGTTCTTCGCCCCGCCGCAATCCCGCGCGCACGGCCCCCGGCGCCGAACGGGAAATCCCCGCAGGACGCCGGGCGGAAAGCCGCACCCCGGACCGGGCACACCCGCCCTGTCCTGATTATGTAATATTCCTTTTTGGGATTGAAGCGGCACTGGCGAGCGTGTAAACTTCCTCGGATTCGCCCGGGACGGCATCAGCCGCTTCGCAATAATATTATTGCAGGAGTTGAAAAGATATTTCGCGTTTTCACGCGCGCAGCGCGTGGTATAACCCGGACGAGCCCGACGTTTTTGGTTCCGGCTCGTCCGGGTTATGATTGCGGAGGTTGCCATGTATAAGTCGCTTGCACTCGGTCTTGGTCTTGCGCTCGCCTTCGCCGGGCTTGCGCCGGCTGCGGACGATTTCGATTCCGCGGGGTGGGAGACCAACACGAACTACTACAAAGGCGACCCTTCGGCCCAGAAGGGCGGGGAGCTCAGGTACTACTGGAGCGAGTTCCCCGTCACCCTGCGGACCAACGGCCCGAACTCGAACGCCATGCAGACCCGGGAGATCCACGGGATGATGTTCGAGTCGCTCATCGCGATTCACCCCGACAACCTGGAGACACTTCCGAGTCTCGCCACGCACTGGAAAGTCTCGCAGGACAAGAGGCAGTTCTGGTTCAGGATAAACCCGGCCGCCCGCTGGGCCGACGGCACTGAGGTCACCGCCGAGGACGTGGTCGCCTCCTGGGAGTTCCGCGTGTGGGAGGAGATTAAGGACCCGTACTCGCTCATACTCTACAGGGACAGTTACGAGAAGCCCGTGGCCGAGAGCAAGTACATCGTCTCGGTGAAGACCAAGAAGCTGCACTGGCGGCTGTTCCTCTATTTCGGCGGCATGGACATCTACAACGCGAAGGAGCTCCGCAGCTTCAAGACCGGCGACGAATACCTCGAGATGAACTGGAAGCTCCAGATGGGCACCGGCCCGTACATCCTCAAGCCCGAAGACATCAAGATGGACCAGGCGCTGTCCATCGCCAGGCGGACCGACTACTGGGGGGAGAACGAACCCTCCAGCATCGGCTTCAGCAACTTCGACAAGGTGACCTGGATTGTCATCCGCGACGAGACAATCGCGTTCGAGAAGTTCAAGAAGGGGGAAATCGACTACTACTACGTGAGCAAGGCCCACCGCTGGCGCAACGAGTGCGACTTCGACGAAGTGAAGAAAGGCTGGGTCCAGAAGAGGAAGATTTACACGGAAAAGCCAGAGGGCTATTCCGGGTTCGTCTTCAACATGAGGAAGCCCCCGTTCGACGACAGGAACATAAGAAAGGCCTTCTGCCACCTGTTCAACCGCGAGAGGCTCTTCGACACCCTCTTCTACAACGAGTACGACTTCCTCGACAGCTACTGGCCCGGCACGATATGGGGCAACCCCGGAAACCCCAAAATCCGCTACAACCCCAGGCGCGCCGCGAGGCTCCTCGAGAAAGCCGGATGGAAGGACCGCAACGAGGACGGCTGGCTCGTCAAGGACGGCAAGATATTCGAGCTCGAACTCGAGTACGGGTGGGACCCCTACACGAGAATCTTCAGCCTCCTCAAGGAAGACATCGAGAAGGCGGGCATCAAGTTCACGCTCAAGCTCATCGATCCGAGGACCCTCGCCACGAAGATGGACGCCCGCGAGTTCACCATAGGATGGGCCGGCTGGGGCGCCATACTCTGGCCCAACCCCGAAAGCTCATGGATGTCCGATCTCGCCGACAAGGAGACCAACAACAACTGGCCGGGATTCAAGAACGCCGAAGTCGACAAGCTCTGCAAGGAATACGACCTGGAATTCGACCGCAAGAAGCAGATTGAAATCGTCCGCAAAATCGACAAGATCATCTTCACGGAGCACCCCTACGCCCTGGCGTGGTCCGCGAATTTCGACAGAATCCTCTACTGGGACAAGTTCGGCCACCCGCCCACGTACTTCTCCAGAATCGGCGATTCGTTGAGCATCAAAGGCTCGTGGTGGTTCGACGCCAAGAAGAAAGCGGCCCTTGAAGAGGCGATGAAGACGGGCGCCCAGCTGCCGGTCGGCGACGTCGTGCAGAAGCCCTTCGGCGAGAAGAAGGTCGGAGAAGAGCCCGCGGACGGGGATGAAGGGGAAAAGGATTAGGCCTTTGGCGGCCCGGCCCCGCCGATGCCGGGAACCGGCGCCGTGCGGCCTTGTCGAGGAGAAGAGCCCAGCATGCATGGAATGACGACGTATTTCATCCGCAGGCTCATCCTCGTCCCGATTACGTTCGTCTGCATCACGTTCCTCGTCTACTCCGTCCTCAGAGTCGTCCCCGGCGGCCCCATAGAGCAGGCCCAGGAGCAAATCAAGCGCGCGGCCATGCAGGAGGGCGGCGCAGGAGCGGCCCTCCTCGAGACCGGCGACCTCCAAATCCCCCAGAAGGCCATGGACGAGCTCAAGAGGTACTACAACCTCGACAAGCCCATCCCCGTCGGGTACGCAGTGTGGCTCTTCAGGATTTGCACCAGGCTCGACTTCGGCAAGTCCTACCTCAGGAACGAGCCTGTCCTGGACGTGATTGTCTCCAAGTTCCCCATCTCGATTTATTTCGGGCTAATCGGCTATTTTTCGACCTGGATTGTCTGCGTCCCCCTGGGCGTGACCAAGGCGATTAGACACAAGTCCATGTTCGACATGGCGTCGTCGATTACGGTCTTCCTCGGCTACTCGATACCCGGATTCGTCGCCTGCCTGGTGCTCCTCATGCTCTTCGCGACCCCTGCCCTCGGGCTGGACATCTTCCCTCTCGGGCGCTTCCGCTCCGAGAACTGGGAGACGCTCCCGTTCCTCCAGAAAATCCTCGATCAGCTCCACCACACGATAATCCCGGTCATCGGTTACCTCGTGGGCGGGTTCGCGGGGATGACGATTCTCATGAAGAACTCCCTGCTCGACAACCTCGGCGCGGACTACGTCAGGACGGCCTTCGCCAAGGGCCTTCCGGAGCGGCGGGTGATTTTCATCCACGCGCTGAGGAACTCGCTCATCCCGATTACCGCGGGAATCGGCCACGCACTGGGCCTCCTGTTCGCAGGGTCCTTCCTCATCGAGCAGGTCTGCGATATACCCGGCATGGGGCTTCTCGGGTACATGTCCGTCCTGCAGAGGGATTACCCGATAATAATGGCGACCCTGGTGTTCGGGGTCATCATAAGGCTGACCGGGAACATCATTTCGGACGTCATCTGGGCGCTGATTGATCCGAGGATAAGATTCGGGGCCTGACCGTCGCATGAGTGTGGTCTTCAACATCGCGATTCTGCTGATTATCTTCGCGGTCGTCTTCGTATCCATCCACATCGCCATCCCACGCCTGTTCGTGTCCGCCTGCCGCAGGATGGGTTTCAAGATGAAGATGACGCCCGTGTGGGAGAAGCGCATCCAGCGCTTCAAGTCCATAAAGCGCGGGTACTATTCCTTCCTCCTGATTACGACCCTCTTCGCCTTGTCGTTCTTCTCCGAACTCCTGATGAACAACAAAGCGCTCGTCATCCATTTCAACGGCAAGACAGCCTTCCCCGCGGTGAAGCACTGGCTCAACACAATCATCTTCTTCACCGACGTCTCGAGCTTCGAGAAAGGAAACGACTTCGGCCAGGTGCAGGACAGCGACGTGGATTACAGGTTCTTCAAGGAGTGCTGCGACGACCCAGACAAACTCCTCTCGAAGGTCGCCGACAAGCAGAAGGAGCTCAAGGAGCTCAAGAGGGACCTCGATGATATTGGCGAACCCGACGAGGACTGGAGCGAGAGCGAAATAGAGGACTACCAGGACACCAAGTACTTC
>JBFZBV010000024.1:0-5949 GCA_041308285.1 Planctomycetota bacterium
GGATGTAGCCGCCCCCGGAGCGAAGCCCGCCGAAGCCCTCGCAATGTCCGGCAGGCGAAGGCGGGTTGGGGCGCTCTGTCACCAGGATCACGGCACTGAGTGCCGTGGCTACATCTGAATCCGACGTCTCGCTTTGCGAGCGATATCCATCTCTCTTCTTGCGAGCGAAGCGAAGCAATCTCGCAGGGGCCGGTGCGTCGAATCCCGGCGCCAAGGAACAGGGACAATCATCGAACCGAAGGTTGAGTCCGCCGCAAAAACCCCACTTCCACATTCCGTCGGAATCAACCCAGAACGAATCCGCCAAAGGCGGATGAGTCGAATGGGTTACGAGACCCCTCGACTCCGCTGCGCTCCGCTCGGGGTTGATTCGCCCGATAGGAAGGCTTTCTATGGGCGAATCAAGGGTTGCGGGATTCACTTGCGGAGTATGAAGTTCCCGTTGTTCTCCTCGGCGAGCCTGCGCATGAAATGCTCGAGGATTTCCTTGTCCTCCTCCGGGGCGCCCATCTCGTCGTACTTGCCGGTGAGCAGCGCGATGCAGTGGATTTTGACCTTGAGGAACTGGTTCATCTTGCTCACGTCGGCGAGGACCTTCTCCTGGAGCACGTGCCTGCCTGCGGTGGGCAGGCCGTCCGAGAGGAAGAAAACCGTGTCCAGGCCGGCCACATCCTCGAGCACCGTCTTCAGCGTATCGTAGGTGCAGGTCTGGCCGAAGGGGTTCTGCGTCAGGAGCCACTCCTTGGCGAGCTTCTTGTTCTCGGGAGTCGCCTTCTTGAGCTCCTTCTGCCACAGGAGCGGGGATCCGGAGAAGGTCACGATGTTGAACAGGGTCCTCCCGCCGAGCTTTTCGAGCGTGACGAGCAGTTCGTCCTTTGCCATGTCCATCCTGGACGTGCCCGAAGGCTCCTTGGCAATCATGGAATGCGACGTGTCGATTATGAACACGACCCTGTCGGAGATGACCTTAATTCCGTAGTACGTGACCACCTCGGACACATCCCTCTCCGCCTTGGGCTTGGGGTCCTCCTTGCCCTTCAAGTCCCACCAGGACTTCCAGAGCTCGAAGTCGAGCCCGAAGTCCTTGCCGGTCATCTTCTCGAGCGTGGCCCTCACCTCCTCGGCGACCCTCGTGTGGGAAGTTTTGAGGGCAGCAATCAGCACCGGGATGCATTCCTTCTTGTCGATCTTCTTGAGGGAGAACACGGCCGTCTCCTGGACGTGCCAGTCCTCGTCGAGGACGAGGTCGTTGAGCTTTGCGAACGCCGCCTCGGCCGGCATCCTGGAGAGCGACCAGGCCACGGCCTCCCTCAGGCGCCAGTCCTTGGACTCGGCGAACTTCAGGAGGTGCTCCATGGCCTTGGCGTCGCCGGTGTTCCCCAGGGCCTTGACGAGCTCGTACAGCACGGAGACTTCCTTCTCCTTGAGGCACTTGAGGATTTCGTCGTACGCTTCGGCGGTCCCGCTCATGCGGGAGAGCGATTCGGCCACGGCCCTTCTCACGTTGGGATCGGCGTGCCGGAGGCCGGTCTTGGCCAGCCACTCGGCGGCCTTGGGGTCGGTGGTGAACCTGAGGCCCCAGGGGAGCGCGTCGGCCAGGAGGGTCTCCTTCCTGTCGATGACGGCCGCGGACAGGGCTGTCTGGACGGCCAGCTTCGTCCCGGTCTTGCCGAGCGCCACGATGGCGGCCACCTGCACTCTGATGCTCGAGTCGTCCCTGAGCACTTCCTGGAGGAACGCCACCGCGGGTTCGAACTTGAGCTCGCCCACGGCCTCGACGATCTTGAGCCTCTTGCCCACGAACTCGTCGTCAATCCTCTTGGGCTTCTGCTCTCTGTACTTGGCCGCCGCCTCGGCGAGCAGCGTGGCCTTGACCGCCTTCTCCTCGCCCCCCTGCCCTTCGGCGCCTCGCGCGCAGGCGAACGCGAGCGCGGCGGCCGCAAGGGCGGCGAAGACCGTTCCGAGATGCCTCATGCATCGCCCTCCACGGGTATGTCCCGATACGATTCTACCAGGGGCGGCAATGCGAGGGCCACGTACCCGGGCCCCGGCCGCCGCGTTTTTACCATGCGTTTACATCCGCCCCGGAAGAGCGCGGGCTAGGCCGGGCCGGACAATTCGGCCCGAAGGCTCTCTATCGCGCGCGCCACGCCGTCCTCCAGCTTCGTCACGGGCTTCCATCCAAGTTTTTCCGAAGCGAGCCTGATGTCGGGGCAGCGTCTCGCCGGGTCGTCGACCGGGAGAGGCCGGTACTGGATGGACGACTTCGAGGAGGTCAGCCTGAGGATGAGCTCGGCGAGGTCCACGACCGGCGTTTCCACGGGGTTGCCGAGGTTCACGGGGCCGGTGAATTCCGGGCCGTCGTGCTCCATCAGGCGGAGGAGGCCGTCCACCATGTCGTCGACGTAGCAGAAGGACCTCGTCTGGTTCCCGCTGCCGTAAATGGTCACCGGCTCGCCCCGGAGCGCCTGCGCGATGAAGTTGGTGACCACCCGGCCGTCGTCGGTCCTCATCCTGGGGCCGTAGGTGTTGAATATCCTCGCAATGCGGATTTCCACCGCGTTCTGGCGGTGGTAGTCCATCATGAGCGTTTCCGCGCAGCGCTTGCCCTCGTCGTAGCAGGACCTGGGGCCGTTGGGGTTGACGTTGCCCCAGTAGGACTCCTTCTGCGGATGCTCCTTCGGGTCGCCGTAGACCTCGGAGGTCGAGGCCAGAAGTATCCTGGCCTTGACCCTTTTCGCGAGGCCGAGCATGTTGAGCGTGCCCATGACGTTGACCTTGACGGTCTTGACGGGGTTGTGCTGGTAGTAGACCGGGGACGCGGGGCATGCGAGATGGTAGATCCTGTCGGCCTCGAGGAGTATCGGCTCGACGACGTCGTGCCTGAGGAACTCGAACCCGTTCTTCCCGAGGAGGTGGTAGACGTTCTTCTTCCTGCCGGAGAAGAGGTTGTCGAGGCAAATGACGTCGAATCCGCGGTCGAGGAGCGCCTCGCAGAGGTGCGATCCGATGAATCCAGCTCCGCCTGTGACGAGAACCTGCATCGATCGCCCTTTCAAGGCCGGCGCCGGGCCGCGCCCCGGCACGGGTGCGCGCGGCGCATCGAGGGAGCAGATTCTACACGCCGGGGCCGCAAAAACAAAGGTCCCGGGTCAATCGCTCTCCGGCTCGCTCTTTGCTCATTTTATATATATATTAAGAGCCCTGGCACCTTAATATTAAGAGCCCTGGCACTTTAATATTAAAGGTCCTGGCACCTTACGGGGCGGCATGGAATCGGAGACGCCGAAAGAAGGGCAGTTCAGGTTCGAGGTCCCGGCGGACGGGGCAGGATCCAGGCTCGACGTGTTCCTGAGCAGGACGGCCTGCCGATCGCGGACGCAGGTGCAGAAGCTCATCAAATCGGGCGCGGTGACCGTGTGCGGCCGAAGGTCCAGATCCGGAGCGAAACTCGAGCAGGGGCAGACAATCGAAGGGACCCTGCCCGCGATCGAATGCTTCTCGCCGGAAGCCGAGGACATCCCGCTCCAAATCCTGTTCGAGGACGGCTCGGTGGCGGCGCTGAACAAGCCCGCCGGAATGCCGACGCAGGCCACTCCCCACGAGAGGTCCGTAACCGTGGTGAACGCCCTGCTCTGGCGCTACAAAGGCCTGAGCCTCTTCCGGCAGGAGCTCCAGCCCGGCCTCGCGGGCATAGTCCACCGGCTGGACCGCGACACGTCCGGCGTGCTCCTCGCCGCCCTGGACGAGAAGTCCGGGGAAAACCTGCAGGCGCAGTTCCGGGCGAGGACCATCGCCAAGGAATACGTGGCCGTGGTTCACGGCGTTGTGGAATTCGACGAAGGCGAGATCACCGCGCCAATCGGCAGGGATCAGAGGAGGTTCGACAGGAGGAGGGTCGACGCGAGATCCGGCAAGGATGCGGCGACCGCGTACCGCGTGCTGGAGCGCTTCGAGGGATTCACGCTTCTCCGGTGCATGCCCCGGACCGGCCGGACCCACCAGATCAGGGTGCACCTCCAGCATCTCGGCTACGCGGTCGCGGGCGACGCCGCGTACCCGCCCAAATCGAGGCCGAAGGAGCAGGTCATCGGCAGGCAGGCGCTCCACGCGTCCCGAATCTCGTTCGACCATCCCGAGGACGGCAGGAGGCTCACAATCCAGGCGCCTCTCCCCGCGGACATGGCGGAGCTAATCGGGAGGCTCAGGGAGGGGCGCTGAGGGCGCGTGGGGGATCTCAAGCCGGCCCTGCGCGGCGCCCGAAACGCGGGAACAGGAGCAGTTCGAGTACCGCCAGGACAGCGGCGTACACGGCCGCGCAGAGCGCAATCCTCGCGATTACATGGCCGCCGGACAGCAAGGCGGCGGCAGCCATGGCGCCGGAGGCCAGGCCGCACGCGGCAAGACTCCGCAGGTATCCCGCCGGCCTGGCGGCCTTCCATGCGCACGCAATCATGACCGACTGAATCACGCATTCCCCGGCGAGCGCTGACGCCGCGGCGCCGACCACGCCGGCCCGGGGGACGAGCACGGCGGCGAGCGCCGCGTTCAGGGCGAGCCCCGCGCTCACGGCGGCCAGCACGCGCCTGCCGCCGCCGGACGCGAGCAGCACCTGCGAGAACGACACTCCGGCGAAGACCAGCGGCACCTGCCAGACGACAATCCTGAAGACGTCCGCCGCGGGCGCGTAGCCCGATCCGTACACGAAAGTGATTATCTCGCGGGAGAGGAGTGTTCCGCCCACCGCCGCGGGCACCGACAGGTACAGGCAGAAGCGGAGGCCGCGGGAAACGAGCCTGCCTACGTCGAGAGCGCCCCGGGACGTGCCGGCCCTGTCCGCAGCGAGCACCGGATGCAGGGCGAAACCGAAAGAGGACGCGATGAAGAGGAAAAAGAGCACAATCCTGAACGCGGCGCTGTAGAAGGCCATCTCCTCCTCCGCGGCGGCCCCCCTCAGGACCCCGATCAGCAGGACGTTGAGGTTCAGGTAGAGCTGGAGGAGTATGAAAGAGAGGCCCAGCGGAATCCCCGCGGACAGCAGCGCTTTCCATTCCCGCGCCGACGGCCGGGGCAGGACCGCGCCGCGGCCCTTCGCGAAGATCAACAGGAGGACGCCGGTCATCACTGCGGACGAGGCGGTCCACGCCCAGGCGGCCTCCTCAAGGTCCGACGGGCCCCTCACGAACAGGAACACGGCGGCCACGAACACCGCCGACTTGAGCAGCACGGCGAAGCCCGTCGAACCCATCCTCTGCATGCCCCTGAAGGCCCAGTCCAGGAACAAAGCCTGCGGGAAAATCGAGAGCATGAACACCAGCATCGGCCAGGTCCAGGCCCAGGGCTTGCCGAGAACGGCGAGGAGGAGGGCGGCGAAGGCGAATACGGCGGCCGCGAGGAACAGGCGGAGGCCAAGGACGGCCGAGACCACGCGCCGGGGATCCTCGCCGGCGGCGATGCGGTTAATCCCGGCGATGTGGACCCCCATGTCCGAGAACAGCGCGACGTACGCCGCGACGGTCTGGGCCAGCGCCATGACGCCGAAAAGCCTGGTCTCCAGCGTCCTCGCGAGATACGCGGTCGCGACGAACGCCGCTGCGGCGCCCAGCGCCTGCGCGGCGGCCATGGAAAGGAAATTCCGCACCATCATAACCCGGGCGAGCCGGCTACGGGCGCGGCGGAGGCCTGCTCGACCGGGTTATGACACGCGCCATGCGCGTGGGGACCCGCAAGCCCGTGCGGGCGCCGGGTCCGCGGCCGGAGGTAGATTCTATGGGCGGGGCCCGCGCGGTTCAACGTACGGAATTTGGTTGAACTGGCCCGCTGCCGCTGATAAATTCATGATTCCGGACGCGACGCGGACAATCCGGACGCATGCGCGAACCCGAATCCCGAATCGCCCGGGTCAAGCCGCGCGCACAGCGCGGGGAATCCGGCAGCAATTCAACATCG
>JBFZBV010000025.1:0-4635 GCA_041308285.1 Planctomycetota bacterium
CGGGCGGTTCGCCACCCGCCCCTGCGATTTCGGACCTTTCAAGTCCGGCTCGTCCGGGATATAATCGAATCCGTCACGAAGATTACATGCGTCGATAACGCACGGCAACGCAGGTCGACTGCTGAAAGCGGGAGGAGCACGCCATGGACCCGATGCTATTGACCCTAATCATCGCAGTTCCGGTCATAGTGATTTTCTTTTTAGCAGGCATAAGGATTGTCCGGCCCACGCACAGGGGGCTCATAGAAAGAATGGGGAACTACAAGCGTTTCGCAAATCCGGGTTTCAATTGGATTGTGCCTCTCATGGACAGAATGATGCAGGTCAATATCACGGAACAGATGATAGACGCCCAGCCGCAAGAGATCATCACGAACGACAATCTCAATGCCAGAGTGGACGCACAGGTATACTTCAAGGTCAAGGAAGACGAGGCGAGCGTCAAGAGTTCCCAGTACAACGTCAACAACTATCAGTACCAGATTGTGAACCTCGCCCGCACCACGCTCCGCAACATAATCGGCACGCTCACGCTGAAATCCGCCAACAGCGAAAGAGACAAAATCAACAACGCGCTTCTGCAGACGCTGAGCAAGGAGACCCAGAGCTGGGGGATGGCCATCGTCAGGACCGAGCTCAAGGAAATCGACCCTCCCAAGGACGTCCAGGAGACGATGAACAAGGTGGTGAAGGCCGAGAACGAGAAAGTAGCCGCCCTGGACTACGCGAACGCGGTCGAGCGGCAGGCGGACGGGGAGAAGAGGTCGCAAATCAAGAAGGCCGAAGGCATAAAGCAGGCCAAGATTCTCGCGGCGGAAGGCGAGGCCGAGGCGATAAGACTCGTCAACGAGGCGGCGAACACGTACTTCGTGGGGAACGCGCAGCTTCTCAGGAAGCTTGAAGCCCTGGAGAAGTCCCTGAGTCAGAACGCGAAAATCGTCATTCCCGCCGGCTCCGAACTCGTGAACGTCATCGGAGAGATGGCCGGCGTCCTGCCGCTGCCGGAAGCGGCCCACCTCAAACCGAAACCCAAGAACGCATAGTCATACAGGGCGGCGAAGCGATCGCCCGGGAATTATCGGGGACAGTATACTTTTATTCAACGGTTGGACCTGCAGGCAGACGGCGGGCAAGTTGAGCGCAGACCGTGAAACGCGGATTGTGCACTGCGGACCGTGCAATTATCGGGGACAGTATACTTTTATTCAACGGTTGGACCTGCAGGCTGACGGCGGGCAAGTTGAGCGCAGACCGTGGAACGCGGATCGTGCACTGCGGACCGTGGGGACGTTGGGCACGGGGACGTGGGCTCTTTCTCTTTATCCTGATTCTCCCGATGGCGCGAACCTTCGATTCGATATTTGACTCTGTTCCAGGGGCTGCGGTGTTAATCGTGTCGCGGGGTGCCCATCGAAGGCTTTTCGCCAGGACGGATCCTGATTAACCTGATTACGACCGCCGATCCCATTTGAGTTGGAGTTTGGGTGGCCATCCTTCGCCTCTGCGTTTTGGCGAGGGCTTCAGAGGGTCTTAGAGAGTTCATTGGGATCTGGGATTTGGGATTTTTCCAGCCTGAAATCTGAAGCCTGAAGCCTTAACCGCGAGGGGGCGTGGGGGCGTGCGGCGTTCGACGCTTTCATCAGACCCGCGACGCGCGACGAGGCATGTTCCGTTTGAACGATTGTCCCGGAAGGCGAAGATTCATCTCATCGCCTGAAACAGGCCGCTCAAAGCCGTACAGAGGTCTCAAGACATGTCCCAAGAGAAGGATCTTCTCCATGCAGTCCTCGCCCTGCAGATGAACTTCATCACGAGGGACCAGCTCGGGGAGTGCGGGGCGATTTGGGCTTCGGAGAGATTATCGCGGCGGTGGAGCAGGGGCGTTGGGAGAGTGCAGAGTGTCCCGTGTCCAGTGTAGAGAAGCCGAAGCAGGATGAGAGGGCTGAACACTCCCCACTGAACGCTCCACGCTCCATTCCTGGCACGGGGAACGATCCGCGAAAGGAATTCACCCGGCCGAGGCTGCTGCGCATATTCCAGGACGTGTGCCTTGCAGTTGCCTACGCGCACCACCGCGGGGTGATTCACCGCGACCTCAAGCCCGACAACATCAGGTCGGGGAGTTCGGCGAGGTGTACGTGGTGGACTGGGGGCTCGCTAAGATAGTGAGAGTGCCTGATTCTCCAGATCCGCCTTCGCCTTGATGCACATAATGCGGCTTCTGCGGACTCTGCTCCGCCCGCGCACCGGCCGCTGGGCGAAAACGGGTTGGGGCGAAGGGGAGGGCGAAGGGTTCGACAAGCTCACCCTCAGCCCCCGAGCCTGTCGAGGGGCTCCAGCTGAGCCACTCGTATTCGATGCGAAGTGGCTCACCAGAGGTTCGCCCTCCCAGACGTTCCGGAATAATCGCGCCCGGAGGCTCGCCCTCCCAGGAAGCGTCCCCGATCACTGCGCCGATTGCCGTAGGATCATGGCAGCGGAGCGCCATGGCTGCATTGATTGCCCAGTGAAACCTGAGGCAGCCCTCGCACTCGCCGCAAGGCGAAGCCTGGGCGGGCCCGCTGGATTTCTCCGCCGTGCGGCGCTCACCATCCCCGATTCGCGGTCTCCTGCTTCAGCTGCGCGAAGGCGGGCTTCTCGGATCCGTCGTTGTGCCTCAGCCCCAGGGTCGCAAGGTAGGCGAGAAAGGCAGGATCGCTCACGCCGTAGTACAGCTCCCATTCGTCGACCGTAGCCTGGGAGACGTCGGTCAGCCATGTGACGTTCACGGCTGCGACGCGGTCCATCCGGCCGTCCCATGCGGCGAACAGGTTCGCGATGAAAGCCGCCTGATCGGCCTCGGAGCTCCCGCAGGCAGCCGAGGAGGGGTAGCCGGCCTCGAGTATGTGGATCATCTTCCCAGGGCTTGCCGAGAAGGCGGAAATCATGGCGTCGAAGTCCGCGGCCACGACTTCGGGATCGCGCACGGTGAAGTCCGGGTTGAGGGGGTAATAGGTCATGAACACGGCGTTCGTGGAGGTGTTCAAGGCTACCAGCCTGGCGCGCATGTCAGCGTCCTGGACCGCGTCGAATGTGGCTTTGGCGCCGGTCGGCATTCCCGCGCCGAAGACAGTACCCACATGGGGAATCACGCCTGCGGCAAAGGTCCCGAAACGCGTCCAGGCCCCGTCGTCCGATCCGAGATACTTGTCGATTTCGTTGCCGATTGATACCGCCCTGTAGTCCACGCTCGGCGTCCGGGCCTTCACGTGCTCGAGAAAGAGCTTGAACCGGTCGATGACGAGCGTGTCGGAGAAATCGACCTTCCCGCCAGCCGTGATAATCTCGAGATCAGACGGCATCTCCGTTGTGATCGTATTGATTGTGTGCACCGAAAGGACGAGGCCAGACGACATGGCTCCGTAAACCGCTTCCACAGCGCCCAGGATGTCGAAGCCGTTCCCCGTGATGAACCGGTCCGCAGGGCTGTCCCACGCGGCTGATCCTTCGGTCATCTTCCAGTCGTCCGCTTCGAAATCCACCGCTCCGGCGGCCGAGTTGCCGAAATAGAAGTAGGCCCGCGCGGATCCGCCGAACGCGGAAGCCGAAAGACCGGACCTGGAAAGGGTGTGCAGCGTCGTGAAGGCCCCTGCCCCTGCGTCGTCGTAGAGGAAGACGAAGTCCGTGGCGCTGCGCCGAATCCGCAGCTTCAAGGCTGTTGCAGGCACTGCGACCGTGGCGGGGGTGGAGATGGAACCCAGGTCGCAGAACGCGGCGGAAAGGTAGTTCACGCCTCCGGACGTCGTTGAGACCATGGCCACGTATGCGTCGGTCGGTCCCGCGCTGTTGCCGGTGTCCCCGTCCTGCGTGAAGCTCATGATGAAGGCGAAGTTGTAGCCGCCTGCGTCGTTGTTCACCGAGTTGAGCGCAAGCTCCACTTCCGCGCCGAAGGAGGTCCCGTTCACCTCGAACCTCGAGTAGACGATTCCGTCCCCCGTGCCGGCGCCGCTGTCCGCAAAGGCCAAAGCCCCGTTCTGGGTCTCAAGCATGGCCCCGGCAGGCGCCACGCGGTTCCATTTCTTCTGGTTCAAATACGTGTCGCCGGACGGAACGAAGGAGAAGTCGTCGTCCGGCCCGGGCTCGATGGAGTTCCAGTTGAGGGGAAGGGTGACGAAATCCATCCCCGTCTCGGATGCTTTCGCATAAGCCGCGTTCCACGTCTCGCCCTGGGCCTGGTTCACGTCGATTCCGAGCAGCCTCGCGCCCTTGGCGGGCGGGCCCGGAGGAGGGGCGGAATCCTCGTCGGAACACCCCTGCGCCAGCAGGGCCGACAGGGCCAGAAGAACGAGCATTCTGATCTTCACTGCACACCTGCTTTTCTTTCCCGCCATTCTATACGGGCCCGAGGGCCCTGCAAGCGGGGCGGAGTCAAAAGCCCAAGGCCTGCGCCGGGCGGACCTTTGGCTGTCGGGATTTCAGGTTCTTCTGACCATTCCCGCCGGGCCTGAAGCTGCCTCCGGCGGGGCGACGCTCACCAGAAAGCATTGAGGGGCGCCCCCCTGCCGCTTCCTTCGCCGCGCCGCGAACCTCCGGTTCGATTGGCGTCTCTTTTCCGGGAGCTGTACCGCTTTTTGGGTTTCGGGCTGCCCATCGGAA
>JBFZBV010000026.1:0-2812 GCA_041308285.1 Planctomycetota bacterium
TGGCCCAGAACCCGAAGAACTTCACGTCTTCCGGGCAGTTCGACCTGGCCTGCTCGCTGGCGGCTTCGTACTACTTAGGCAAGCTCATATTCTTCCCGTTCATCGGCCACGTCAGCGCCGGCGTAGCCGTGCCTCTGGGCCAGAGGTACTTCAGCCACAGCGTGGACCTGGACCCCGTGTTCACGTTCGCCATAGGGGCGGCCATGAAGTTCGCCGGGTTCGGGGTCCTGTGCGCGCACATCGAGGGGAACACCTCGGCGTTCACGGAGTTCTCCCCCCTGAGCGGCCTTGTCCTGACCACGCACATCGGCGTCCGGCTGATGCTGGGGCATTTCTTCATAGAGTCCAGCATCGGATTGCCGCTCTCCGAGTATTCGTCCAAGTTCGTGTTCAACCTCCATTTCGGCCTGCATTTCATGGGCAAGGAGCAGGAAGAGGAGATTATCACGTAACCCGGCCGATTCGAGGCCGGGCCGGGCCGCGGGCTTCGCCCTGGACGACGAGCGGGAGCCGCCTGCTTCGGGGCCTTGGGTCCGGGAAAACGGAGAGCCGGCGCCGTTCTGCAGGCGCCGATTCGTCGAGCGGCCAATCCGGCGCCGAGTGGCGCCGCTTCGAAGCCAAATCCTGGCGGTTGTTGCCCTATGAACCTCGCATTGAAGCTCGTCGCGCAGTTCGCGGTCGAGAACAGAATCGCCGACAAGGCCGCCGTGGACGATTGCGTGGCCCTCATAGAGTCCGGCGCGGCCGAGCCGGACCTCCCCTCGCTGCTGCTCTCCAAGGGCCACATCGACGGCGCTGAATACGGCATCCTGCGCCGGGTTTTCCCTGCCCAGGGCACGCCGGAATCCGCCGCCGCGGCCCCTCAGGCTCCGAGCAGGAGGGCGGATCCGGACATCCTCTTCGCCAAGATTGTCGCCGCCGGCGGGATGCTCCCCTCCGAATTCGTGGAACGCGGCCTCGCCGAACTGGCCAGAAGGAGGAAAGCCGGCGAGCCCTCCGACGTCAGGAAGGTGATGCTCGAGATGGGTTTCCTGACCGCCTCCCAGATTGAAGGGATTGACCAGGGGCTGTCGAAACCCCAGCTCAGGTGCGAGGGATGCGACAAACCCTACGATACGAGGCCGGAGTCGGGCAAGTGCCCGTCGTGCGGGCTGAGCCTCCCTTCGCCCGGCGTCCCCATACCGCTCGAAATCGGGTCCGCCGCGGGCAAGTCGGGCACCCTCGAAATCCTCGCGGGCACGAACCAGGGCATGGTGTACGAAATCGCCTGCGATTCGAGGGTCAACCTCGGGAGGAACACGAAGAACAAGATTCGCGTCTACGGCAAGGACGTATCGCGGGAGCACGCCGAGATAATCGACCGGCAGGGGAGGGCGAACCTCGTGGACATGGGCTCCAGGTTCGGCACTTTCGTGAACGGCAGGAGGGTCAAGGACGTGATCCTGTACGACGGCGACCTCCTGAAAATCGGCTCCACCGTGCTCGAGTTCAGGGCCGGGCCCGCGGCCGCCCCCAGACCCCGCACGTCGGGCCCGACGACTCCCACGCTCCCGTCGGGAAGGGTGACGCCCGGCGCGGGAGCGGACTTGCACGCCAGGTTCGGCGAAATCGCCCTCTCGAAGGGCTACGTCGAGAAGAGCCAGCTGGAAGAGGCGCTCGACATGCAGAAAGGCCTGGAGGCGGAGGATCGCAGGAAGCTCGGCGAGATACTCGTGTCCAAGAAATTCATCGGCATCGAGGCGGTGAGCGAAATCCTGAAGGCGCAGAGGAGCCACGAAATCCCCGAAATCAAGGGATACCAAATCCTGAACGAAATCGGGTCCGGCGGGATGGGCAGGGTGTTCAAGGCCTGCCAGGTCAGCCTCGAGCGCATCGTGGCGATAAAGATCCTGTCCCCCGCGCTTTCCAGCGACGATGTGTTCATAAGGAGGTTCGTCACCGAGGCCCGCGCAGCGGGAAAGCTGAACCACCCCAACATCATAAGGGCGATTGACGTCGGCGAGTCCGGCGGGCACTACTACTTCGCCATGGAGTTCGTGGACGGCGAGACCGTCTACGAAATCCTGAAGAAGCAGGGGGCCATGGACCAGGGAAGGACAATCGAGATTGGAATCCAGATACTGAAGGCCCTGAAGCACGCCGAACAGCACAAGCTCGTCCACAGGGACATCAAGCCGGACAACATAATGATCGACAAGAGCGGGACGGCCAAGCTTTGCGACCTCGGGCTCGCCAAGGCCACGGGCGGCAAGCCAGGCGAGACCAGGGCCGACGAGGCGGTGGGCACGCCGAACTACGTGAGCCCCGAACAGGCCAGGGGCGTCTCGGACGTCGACATACGCGCCGACGTCTATTCCCTGGGCGCGTCGCTCTACCACATGGCGACGGGGCAGATTCCGTTCAGGAGGAAGGGAAGCCCGCTCGTGGTGATGGCCAAGCACATCACCGACCAGATTCCGAACCCCTCGAGAATCAATGCCGCCCTCAAAAAGGACTTCTGCAGGGTGCTGGAAATGATGATGGTCAAGGACCGGGAGCTCAGGTACCAGCACCCGGGCGATGTAATCGAAGACCTCGAGCGCGTGAAGAGGGGCGAGCCGCCGGGCCTCCCGAAAAGCATCCCCAAATCCACAATCTCGCGGGACGCCTAGCAGAGACCCTGCCGTGTGATCCCCAGGGGGGCAGACCTTGATTATCCCTACAACGCTAAACTCTCACAAAGAGCTGCGTAGAGATCCTTCGACCCTGATTTACCTGATGGCGCTTTCCTGCTTCGCCTTGACATCCTCGAGGCGGCTACGCAGGACAGGCC